>CAZFSX010000207.1:0-5270 GCA_964522115.1 uncultured Pseudobdellovibrionaceae bacterium
CTTGATACAATTCAGGGGAAAAAACTATTGTGTGATCGAATAAAAAAAGAAGTGAACCTTCGACTTACGACAGGTAAAGTTCGTCAGGTTCTAATTAAAACTGTGATTTTAAAGCCTTAAAAAACAGAAGCCCCACCAAGTTACCTTGGTGAGGCCTCTGTTTTTTGTATCATCCAGTTGGTCTTCTGCTGTTATTTTCTTGAAAAAACTCTTGGATCAATCTCATAACTTCTCATGCGATCATGAAAAGTGGATTTTGGAATACCAAGGGCTCTGGCTGCTGCTCTTTGATTTCCTTTTGTTTGGCAAAGTTGCTCGATGATTAATTGTTTTTCCACTTCGCGAACAATATTGATGGGAGAGGTTGCTTTACCTCTGTTGATCTCGACGGACGTCGATATTTTATCGGAAAGGGGTTTGTCCCCTTGTGTATATTGTGGAATGTTCGACTGTGGAAGAATTTTATCCATTGGAATATGAAACGAAAATGGTGAAGTGACCTGTTTGTCCAGCAAGCGACGAATATGTTGTGGTTCAATTTGTTGTTGAGGAAATAAGGCGCTGGAACGAGCCACTACATTTCGAAGCTCTCGAATATTTCCAGGCCATGTATGCTTTTTTAACTCTTCAATCGCTGCAAAAGAAAATCGCACGCGCAGATCTTTTGCAAATTTATAAAGTAAGTCTTCAAAATCCTCCATGCGGTCCTTAAGTGCAGGAGTATGAATCGTGATCACATTTAAACGATAGAAAAGATCTTGACGAAAAGAACCTTGTTGTACTTTTTGCAGTAGATTTTGATGAGTTGCTGCAAGAATCCTTACATCTGTATGTATCGTGCGATCAGAACCGACGGGACGAATCTCATTATTTTCAAGAGCACGAAGAAGTTTGGCTTGAAGGGACATGGGAAGATCTCCAATTTCATCTAAGAAAAGTGTTCCTCCACGTGCTGCTTCAAAGGCTCCCTTGCGATCATTGGTCGCTCCTGTGAAGCTTCCTTTGGTGTGACCAAACAGTTCTGATTCGACCAATGTTTCTGTCAAAGCACTGCAGTTCACACTTAGAAAAGCACCTTTGCGGCGCAAAGAAGCTTCATGAATTTTATGAGCTAAGACCTCTTTTCCTGTGCCTGAAGGTCCAAGAAGCAAAACAGGAAACGGCGTCGAGCAAACATTACTAATTGCGGAAAGTTCATAATTCCAAAGTGGATTTTTGCTGGTCAAAGTAAAACGACTTTGACTGTTTTTTTGTGATGTGAAGACAATGCGTGTATCAGCAATTTCAATCACATCAAAATCAGTGAGTAAGGATTCGGAGACAGGAACTCCATTGACAAGAAGTCCAGAGGTCGATCGAAGATCACGAATAAAAAAACCATTTTCACGTTTTTCGATACGAGCATGTCTTTCATTCGCTTGGGGAATTTGAATATGGCTGTCATATCCTGCACCCATCAATGTAAGATCTGACAATTCGTAGCAAGTATTATTGATCCAAAGATTTCCTGTGTTTGCGTTCATAAAGAACCTCCGCAGGATACCTATTTCAAAAGCTGTGCCATAGAAAAAGCTACTTTTTTGGGCATTTCATGGGTTCGAGGAGGTCGAACGTCTCTAATTTTGGAAAAATCGTCTTTTTTTGGGGACGATGAATTGTTGTTTTCAGGAACTTGGATTATCTTGAACACCCATATGGCAAGAAAAGTAACTTACCTCAAAAGTGCGGTTAAGCCTGTGGATTATCCTTTGGCTGATCGACCAGAAATTGCAATTGCAGGGCGTTCCAACGCTGGCAAGAGCTCGTTTATCAATGCGGCAACACGATCCAAGATCGCCAATGTCAGTCAGACCCCCGGAAAGACAAGAATACTCAGTTTTTTTGACTTTGGAGACAAATACCGTTGGGTTGATATGCCAGGTTATGGTTTTGCAGCCCGCAGCTCTGATGAAATCGGTGATTGGCAAAAAATGATCGAGTCCTTTTTTACTCTTCGAGGAACTTTGGCCGGCGTGATTTTAATCATGGATGTACGCAGAGATTGGTCGGAAGATGAACAAAATTTACAGAATTTTTTGACACATGTTCAAGTTCCGATGGTGGTCGTTTTAAACAAAGTGGATAAAATCACTAAAAGTGAGCAAGTCAAATACCAACAAAAAATTCAAAAACTTTCTTCTGCAGATCATGTTTTTTTAACTTCTGCTGCGAAATCTTTGGGTGTAGATGAAGTTGAAGAGTTTGTTTTCCGAAAATGGATTGAGCCTGCGCTGGAAAAGGGGAAAAAATCATGAGTTCAGGCTCCTTGAAAAAAATGAAAGTGGTTGGAGTCATTCCTGCAAGATTAGCCTCGACACGTTTTCATGCAAAACCCTTGGCGAAAATTCTTGGTAAAGAAATGATTTTGTGGGTTCTAGAGGGTGCAAAAAAAAGTACCTTGTTGGATGCCCTTCTTGTTGCCACAGATGATCCTGGGATTAAGTCCTTGGTGGAAAAACATGGTGGTCAAGCCGTCATGACAGATTCGAATTTGCCAACAGGAACAGATCGTATATGGGCCTGCATACAGGGAATCGATGCAGATGTGATTATCAATATTCAAGGAGATGAACCTTTAATTTCTGAGAAATTGATTGATCCCCTGGTCCAAGCCTTTAAGGATCATCATGAAATTTCTATGGCGACCTTGGGGCATGAAATCAGCAAAGAAGAATTGCAGTCTTTGGATGCCGTGAAGGTTGTTTGTAATCAGCAGGGGCAGGCCTTATATTTTAGTCGGTTTCCAATTCCTTATTCACGACAAAATGTTGGTGATTCAAGGGAAATTCTTGGATGTTTAAAACATATTGGGATGTATGGATATCGTCGTGAATTTTTAAAAAGTTTTTGTCAACACCCGCCCACGATCTTGGAGCAGGCCGAATCTTTAGAGCAGCTAAGAGCTCTGGAGATGGGAGCTCGAATTCAGGTTATGAAGGTTCAGGAAAAAAGCTGGGGTGTGGATCGTCCTGAAGATATATTGAAGATAGAAGAAAAATTAAGGAGTCAAATATGACAATCAAGCGTCCAAAAGTATCGACAAAAAAGAGTACGAAAAAAGCGATGCAACAAAAATTTATTTTTGTCACAGGAGGGGTTGTCAGTTCCATTGGAAAGGGTCTTTCCGCTGCCAGTTTAGGTACATTGCTAGAAGCGGGTGGCGTTCGTGTGACAATTATGAAGTGTGATCCGTATTTGAATGTGGATCCCGGAACAATGTCACCCTTTCAGCATGGTGAAGTGTATGTCACAGAAGATGGTGCGGAAACAGATTTAGATTTAGGTCATTACGAGCGTTTTACTTCCTTGAAGTTATCTCGGTCCAATAGTACAAGTTCTGGTCAAATTTACGATGCCGTGATCACGCGTGAACGTCGTGGTGATTATTTAGGCGGAACAGTTCAGGTGATTCCTCATATTACAGATGAAATTAAATCTCGAATTTATGAAGCCGCTCAGGGAGCGGAGGTCACCATCGTCGAAATCGGTGGAACTGTCGGGGATATTGAAAGCTTGCCTTTTTTGGAAGCTGTTCGACAGCTACGTACAGAATTGGGATCTGAAAATTCAGCCTTAGTTCATGTGACTTATGTTCCCTACATTGCTGCTGCTGGTGAATTGAAAAGCAAACCCACTCAGCACAGTGTGAAGGATTTACGACAAATTGGTTTGCAACCAGATTTTCTTGTTTGTCGTGCGGAAAAAGAAATGGATAAAAGTTTGAAAGCTAAGATCGCTTTGTTTTGCAATGTGAAACCAGAACATGTGATTGCAGCTTATGATGCCAGTTCAATTTATGAAGTCCCATTGAGCTTACACAAAGAAGGCTTTGATGATCTTGTTGCTGCTCATCTGCGCCTTAAAACGGATAAGCCTGATTTAAAAGGTTGGAATAACATTGTTCGAATTTTGAAAAATCCAAAACATAAAACACGGATCGCCGTTGTTGGAAAATATGTGGATTTAAAAGAATCCTACAAAAGTTTGCATGAGTCTATCGTTCATGCCGGAATTGCCAATCATGCGACTGTGGAAATTACCTATGTGGATTCAGAAAAGCTGAATGAACGCAATGTTGCAGCAACCTTGGATGGTGTTCATGGGATATTAGTTCCTGGTGGATTTGGAACACGTGGGGTTGAAGGAAAAATCAGTGCGATTAAGTATGCCCGAGAAAAACAAATTCCTTTCTTTGGAATTTGCTTCGGAATGCAGCTTGCTGCCATTGAATTTGCGAGAAATGTTTGTGGTATTAAAGATGCGACATCCAGAGAATTTCACGATGAAAATCAGCGTCGCGGAAATTTTGTTATTGATATAATGACGGAACAAAGATCACTTCAAAACAAAGGAGGAACAATGCGTTTAGGTTTGTATCCTTGTGCTTTGATGGCTGGATCACGTTCTCGTGATATTTATGACGAAAGCACTATCTTCGAACGTCATCGTCATCGTTTCGAGTACAATAATAAATACAGAGCTCTTTTTGAGAAAAAAGGAATGCTTGCAGCTGGGGTTAATAAAGAAAGAGACCTTGTAGAGATTTTAGAAATTGCTGACCATCCATGGTTTATTGGAGTTCAGTTTCATCCTGAATTTCAATCGAAGCCACTTGTTCCGCATCCATTGTTCACAGCTTTTGTAAAAGCCTCTTTGCAAAAAGAGAAGGGGAAGCGAGCATCCCTATGAGTGCGATTCTTCAACAAGCCCGCAGAGTTTTTGATATTGAAGCAAAAGCTATTCTTGGATTGAAGGAAAAATTAGGCGCCGAATTTGAAATGGCTGTGCGTTTGATTTTAGAATGCCAAGGTAAGGTGGTCGTGACTGGAATTGGGAAATCGGGGCAAATTGCTAGAAAAATAGCCAGCACTCTTTCTTCGACAGGAACTCCTGCCATCTATCTTCACCCAGCAGAGGGAAGTCATGGAGATCTTGGTGTCATTGAAAAAAAAGATATTGTGATTGCTCTTAGTTATGGTGGAGAAAGTGTAGAGCTTGTGCATGTGCTTGAGTACATGGGGCGGAAAGGAATCCCTATGATTGCTTTAACAGGGTCTGCTCAAAGTTCATTAGCAAAATCTGCGACCTGTGTTTTGAATGTTTTTGTCGCGGAAGAGGCATGTCCTTTGGGATTGGCTCCAACTGCATCCAGTACAGCTACGCTGGCCATGGGAGAGGCCTTGGCGATGGCCCTTTTAGAGCAGAGAGGATTTCGACCGCAGGATTTTGCA
>CAZFSX010000208.1:0-939 GCA_964522115.1 uncultured Pseudobdellovibrionaceae bacterium
CAAGATGACAAGCACGGCAATGATCGCCCTTCTCATTCCTTCGATGATTTTAATTGTCTCTATCTTATACCATCTTCTTTCGGGTATTGAAAAAATCTCGGGCCTAAAAAAGGAAGACTTCTTACAATATTAACTTCTCTCCGCAACTTCAACCTTGATGTTCAGAAAAAAATCATCTTAAAATCGCATTATCCAAAAAAGAAGAAGACACAATCACAATATTCACCCAAGGAGGGAAGATGAAGAAGTTAGTGATGATGACGGTATTCGTGGCAATCAGCAGTGCATGGGCTGGTCGTGTTCTTAAGCATCAAAATCGATGCCCTGGACGATTCAAAGAAATGAGTGTTTGTCTGAACTACGTCATGCCCGATGATGTAAAAAACTGGACCAACAAAGAAACTCCCATCACGATCGAAGTGTACACCATGGAATCCGCTTACCGCAGTGATGGAAAAAAAGAATACGTGGACCTAAAAGGGACTATTCAACCAGAATTGATGATGGCCCATGGTCATGACAACCATATGACAATCCCAATCACTCTGCATCGTGTGGATGTTGGACGCTACGAAGTGGAAGGCGCGAAACTTTCCATGCCTGGAATGTACGGAATTACTTTGGACCTTTTTGTGCCCGAAAGACCTTTAGGAAAAAGAGCCGAATTGTTCTTCTACATCTATCCTGATCAAGAAAATTAATTTTCGCTTCGATACCCAGGAAGACTTATGCTTCAAGTTTTCCTGGGTATTTGATCATACTTTGTCGGTAATCTTGAAGAAACTGCAATTCGCTTTCTGTGAACCCTGCTTGACGACGTAAGTTCACCGACAAATTTTCAATGCGTTTCGGAAGCTGATGCCGCAATCGCAACATACGTTCTGAAAAATCTTTATCAGGATCCAACTTTTGCTGTCGACACAGTTCCTGATACCAGAT
>CAZFSX010000208.1:949-4470 GCA_964522115.1 uncultured Pseudobdellovibrionaceae bacterium
GGAATTTCTTCACGCACGATCTGCTGTACAATTTTTAAACTGCCTCCATCTGGAGTCGATAAACCTTCAAGTCGCCGAAGCAAGGATTCCCCTGCATCCAAACCACTTCCCTCGAGATAACGATGCACGATCAAAAGTCGATCCAACAGCGAATCCTGAGCGCGCACGGATTGCCACAAACCCTGATGCACAGGCCAATCTCCCCACTGAAAACCCAACCCCTGAATTCCCTCCAAACATAGACGCAAGTGTTCAGCTTCTGACAAAGTCAATTGCGCCAGTTCCATCCGCAAAGCTTCAGGAGCCTCTGGATATTCAACAAGACTTCTCAATCCTAACTCCATCGCCTGAAGCTCTATGCTAGCCAAGTCATGCAACATCCGCGCAAGTCCATGTGGAGTAGAAATCCCTTTTTTCACAGGCATCTGTTTCGCATGAACCACGGAAATATCTCGGGCTACAAAATCAGGAACCTCCCACCTCTTTTTCCCTGCATACTGAAGAACATCTTGAACCTGTGAAGAGACATCGGAAAGTTTTTTCCAAACGCTAGGCTCTTGAAAAATCAAGGCCTGCCATCCTGGGGGGTGGGGTTTCGTCACGTCGCTCATTGCTTTACAAATCCTTTCGACTTATTTAGCTTTTCTATATGGGAAAAAGTTGGAAAAAAACAGGAATGCTTGAAGTTGCCCAAAAAAAAGGGCGTATTTTTACAAAACTGGCTCGTGAGATTGCCGTTGCTGCAAAATTAGGCGGCGGAGATCCCGAGTCAAATCCACGTCTTCGTATGGCTATGGATGCTGCTCGTAAAGCTTCATGCCCCAAGGACACCGTTGAACGCGCCATCAAAAAAGGCACGGGACAATTGGATGACGGTGCTCATATTGAAGAGTTGACTTACGAGGGTTACGGCCCCCACGGAGTCGGTGTTATTGTTGAGTGCCAAACCGACAACAAACATCGCACGGCTCCGGATCTTCGAAATATTTTTAAGAAAAATGACGGTGCCATGGGTGAATCCGGAAGTGTCGCTTGGATGTTTGATCGCGTCAGCTTAATTGAAGCCCATCGCGAAGGCAGTTTCGATCCCGATGAAGAAGCCATCGAAGCTGGCGCCAACGAAGTGGAAAAAGAAGAGGATGGTTCCTTCACTTTTTACGCCAACCCAGAAGATCTGGACAGTGTTCGCACGGCCTTAGCTGCTAGGCATTGGACAGTGACGAAAGCTGAATTGGCTTACAAAGCAAAAAACATCACAGACATCACGGAAGAGCAACACAAAGAAGTGGCTGAATTTTTGAACGAGCTTGATGACCACGATGATACCAGCCGTGTTTACGCAACGATCGGTTAAAAATGATTGATTCCATCAGTTGGCTTCAGGCCAGTGCGACCGTATGTTTTGCTCTTGGCCTTTTGCACAGCTTTTCCGTGGGGTTCTTTCGTCGTGCTTCGATGAAAAGAAAGCCCGCGGAACTTTCTTACAAAGTCCTGCATTTTCTTTCCGAAGTCGAACTTGTTTTTATTTTATGGGCTGCCATCTTTATTCTGATTTATTCGGCAGGTTCTTTGCTTTTATCCCATGCAACATTTCAAACGCAATACTTCCTAAGTTTAGATTTTACAGAGGCTTTCTTTGTCATTGCGATCATGACAATTTGTTCGACGGAACCCATCCTTCAATTTTTTGAAACTTTGATCTTGAAACTGGTTCGCCACATTCCTCTTCCCCCAAGCATTGGCTTTTATTTTGTTTCTTTGACCTTAGGGCCTTTATTCGGAAGCTTGATCACAGAACCTGCGGCGATGACCTTGACAGCCCTGTTGCTTCAAAAATTTTTTTTCAAAGCCGCAGACGATGGATATTCTCATCCTCTTCCCCATCAACACCAGATCAGTTCCCGCTTAAAATATATGACGTTGGGACTTTTATTTGTAAATATTTCTGTCGGTGGAACACTGACTCCCTTCGCAGCTCCGCCCGTTTTAATGGTCGCAAAAAAATGGGGTTGGGATCTGAGTTTTATGCTGACTCACTTTGCTGGCCGCACTCTTTTAACTATTTTCATGAATACTTTTTTTGTCCTTCTGATCAACTGGAAAGAGTTTAGAAAGATTTCTCTGAATTTGATTCCATCTGAACAAAAGACTCTTGCCTCTTCTGGCTACCTAGAAAAAACTTCAGTGCGTTTTGGGATTCATCTTCTTTTTTTGGTTGGCGTTTTATTTTTATCCCATCATCCTTTTTTATTTTTTCCGTTATTTCTTCTTTTTCTGTTTTTTCTTTCTCGCACTCAACAAAAAATTCAATTGAAAGAACCTATCTTTGTCGGGCTTTTTTTAGCAGGTCTTGTGATCTTAAGTCCTGCTCAGGCTTGGTGGCTTCAACGAATGCTGTCTGGAGTGCAGGACATTGTTCTGTTCTTTGGGGCTGCGGCATTGACCTCGATCACCGACAATGCTGCTTTAACTTTGCTGGGGTCTCAAATTTCTGGATTAAGTGCCCAGGGTCAATTCTTACTGGTCGCTGGAAGTGTTGTCGGCGGAGGCCTGACTGTGATCGCCAATGCGCCAAACCCTGCTGGCTACGGAATTTTACAAAACAGCTTTGGGCATAAAGGAATTTCTCCACTGAAGCTTTTCTTAGCAGCACTTCCTATCACAGGCATTGCCCTGCTGATTTTTGCTTGGTGACGGTGAATGAAGAATCTGATGCCATCTTTACAGTGAGTCTTTCGTCTGCGAAATTTCGCTTCTATTGAAAGCACTGGACATCTGTAGCAAAGCTTCCAGATCCTCCTCCAATGCCCGACCACCCACCGCCATCGATTTGAAGAGAGTCTCCTTGATTCATAGTAGAAAGAATAATTGTATATCCATTGAGTGGAATACTCTTCTCATCAGAACTAGGCCAAGTAAATTGAGGTCCAAGACTTACAATAAGTTTTCCTTTTAAGAATGGGGTATTTTGAATACCTACATTGAATGCAGACACAAGCTCTGGGTAGTTTGTTGCAAGTTGATTGATGGATGGACTTGCGCCCCCACCAATCTGCTGCGGCATCCCATTAAGATTAAAGATAAATGTATTGAAATAAAGATTTTCCATAGGTGTTATTATTGTACTGGAGTCTGTACTTCGAAGAAAAATAGATAACTTACGGCATACTTTCGCCTGACAATTTTCTGAGAAAGAAACTCCTTCTGTTGAATGGCATGTCCATCTCCATGGAGTTTGATCGGATCCATTTCCTTCAACAGCAGAAGGAATCCCTAATTGACATAAATCAGATGATAGAGGGCGTTTGATCAAGGCTTGATTATGAGCTTGTCCACAAGCAGAAACTTGGTTACAGGACGCATACGCAAAAGATCCAGAAAGCGTTCCATTGTTGCAAATACGTTCTTGTGAAGAGCAGAGCTGTCCGTAAGGAACTGCTGACCCGTAAGGAACTGCTGACGTAATATAAGCCTTGATCTTGCCTCCATGGGGTATCGTTTTGCCATCAAAAAGACATGCC
>CAZFSX010000208.1:4570-5267 GCA_964522115.1 uncultured Pseudobdellovibrionaceae bacterium
CGTTGTTGCAAACACGCTCTTGTGAAGAGCAGAGCTGTCCGTAAGGAACTGCTGACGTAAGATAAGCCTTGATCTTGCCTCCATGGGGTATCGTTTTGCCATCAAAAAGACATGCCTGCGGTGAACCTGAAGAACAGGACGCATACGCAAAAGATCCAGAAAGCGTTCCGTTGTTGCAAACACGCTCTTGTGAAGAGCAGAGCTGTCCGTAAGGAACTGCTGATTCTAAAAAGGCATTCACACGAGATTCATGTGAAATGACAGATCCATTAAAACTGCAATCTTTAATGAGAATGGAACTAAGGGATTTGTTGATTGGAATTGGGGGATCTATTTTGTCAAACTGAACTTCCGTGGAACAGTTTTGAAATAAAAAAGTAATACAAAGAAAAGGACGTAATAGAGGATAGTTTGTTGACTTGTTTCTTGAATTGGAAAACGAGTGTTCATTGGGATCCCCTTTTTTTCTTATATACTTCTTGAATGCAAGTTTATGACCAGTTTGAGATTGAATCAAAAGGAGAAATATTAGGATTCAAATGCTTTAAAAAACACTTTGATCAAAAATTACATTCAGATGTGTCTAAAAAATATCGACAACCGAAAAGTCCTTCAACAGTGCCTCCGCCCCGGAATTTTTCGTATCAATTTGGATCATCTTTATTTCATCTTAAGAAATCTCGACGTTCGTCTGGAG
>CAZFSX010000209.1:0-5252 GCA_964522115.1 uncultured Pseudobdellovibrionaceae bacterium
CGGTCATTACGTGTGTCATATTCCAGCATCATTGTTAAGCTGCTGGTGACCCCTGAAACCGAATCCAAGTTAAAAATGTTTTGATCGGTGGTCGTTGAACCATTGGATGCATAGGCTCTCAAACGATTATTTTCATATTTGTAGATGGAAGATAAACGCACAAATTCAGCCAAAGGATGACCCAAGCTCCAACGACTGCCCGTACGAACCTCAGCATAATCTTGAGCATTCATATTTTCTTGATAAATGCTTGCTCCTCCACTCCATACACTATCAAACAAATAGGGTTCGAAAAAACTGAAGGTATAGGATTGGCGGTCTTTGTTATAATCAATACTGACACCCAGATTTTGTCCACGACCACTAAAGTTTGACTGATTCACATTCAATTGAAACGTGACCTCACTGGCTGAACTGTATCCAGCCCCTGCCGTCAAGGAACCCGTAGGGCGTTCTTTGACAACAACGTCGACATTCATCAAGTCTTGCTTTGCTGGATCCGTGCTGGTTCTAAAGTTGACGTTTTCAAAAAAACCAAGCCTTTGAACATTTTCTTCTGATTGCTTTTTACGAGTAAAATTAAACAGCTCGCCTTCTGTGATTTTCAACTCTCGTCGTACAACTTTATCTCGAGTTTGACTGTTTCCAACAACATTGATGCGACCAAAATACACCTTGAATCCCTTATCAATTTCAAAGCGAATACTGGCCGTCAACGCCTTGTCATCAATTTGAATTTGAGGAATTGGATTGGCAAAAGCATATCCCAAATCTCCATATTTTGCCTGTAATGCCATAATGTCTTTTTGAAAAATTTCGACATTGAAATACTCTTCTTTAGGTAAAGCCAACAAATTTGAAAGTTCTTCTTTTGTAAAATCAAGAAGATCTCCAGAGAAATCAATTTCTCCTACTTTGTAGCGTTCTCCCTCTTCCACATGAATGGTAATAAAAATACTACGCTTATCAGGAGTAACATAGATTTGCGGACGATCCACCTTGGCTCGTAAATAACCCTGAATCTTGTAATAACTTTCAATGTTATGCAAATCCCTTTCGAAGCTTTCTTGCTTAAAAGACCCAGACTGAGAAAGGGCTGTAAAATATCCCATTTCTTTTGTCTGCATAAAATCCTTCAAAGATCCCTCTTTCACTTTTTGCACACCAAGGAAAGTGATCTTGCGAACTTTCACTTTTTCGTTTTCATCAATCACAAAACGAACACGCACCGATTCGCCTTTTTGAATCTCTTCAACCTTGGCTTCGATTCGCGCTAAAAAATAACCCTTATCCTCTGCAAATTTTTGCAGCTTTTCGATCGCATCATTCACTTTGGCCTGATTGAAGATCTCGAAAGCCTTCATGCCAGATGCGTCTTTCAACTCATCCTCTTTTAATTCAGATTGACCCTCAAAAACCAATTCTCCAATGCTTGGCTTTTCTACAACCTGATATGTCAGCAAGACGCCCTGATCTGTCTCATCCCGGTGAACCTGTATATCACTAAAATACCCCGTTTTAAAAAGCTGCAGGATATCTTCGCGAATACGGTCCTCTCGAACGACTTCTCCTGTTTTGGATTTAATTTTTCCAAGAATCGCATCTTTCTCAATGCGCTTTTGACCTTGAATTTGAATTTGAGAAATGAACTTTTCGGCCGCAAAACTCGAAGTTTGAAACAACGCAAAAATGAAAAAAATAACGAGATTGAGACTTGTGTGTTTTCGGCCGCTGATCATGAATGCTTGTCCTCACTGTGTGAAAAGCCTAGATGAACTTAAAATTGATGTCAAAGACACATCTTGAAGCATCCTGTCTAACGCAGACCCCTCTTTCCCCTAGGGATGAAGCATGCAAGTCTTCCATTCAGAAAAATCTTTTTTGCTGCTTTCGTAGACATATCTTTCATGCAAACGCCCTTGTCGACCCAGCCAAAATTCAATGCGTTCAGGAACCAATGTATATGCTCCCCAAGAATCAGGACATGGAACTTCCTGCCCTTCAAATTTTTTTTCAAAAAACATTACGCTCTGACGTAAATCTTCGTAGGATTTTAAAACTTGAGATTGAGACGAAGCCCAAGCTCCGATCTGGGATAACCTAGGACGTGTGGCAAAATAAGACTGACTTTCTGATCGAGAAAGTTTGAACACTTGACCTTCAAAACGAATTTGCTGGAAAGAATTTGGCCAATAAAAAACACTGGAAGCCCAAGGGTTTTCCTGCAACTGCTGCCCCTTGTGACTTTCATAATTTGTAACGAACATCAAACCATCCTGCACGCGCCCTTTATACAAAACAACGCGCACAGAAGGTCGCCCTTGCAAGGTTGAAGTTGCCAGACTCATCGCACTAGCTTCCACCTCAACCTTTTGGGCTTTTTCAAACATATCTTCAAAATGTAACCAGGGCGACTTTTGAAGATCCATAGAACCTTATTTCTTTTTCGGAGCTGCACCAGCCATCACATCCAACAATTCAACTTCAAAAACCAAAACGGAATTGGAAGGAATTCCCGGAGGACTTTGCTGTCCGTAAGCCAATTCAGAAGGGATAAACAATTTCCATTTTGAACCAACTTTCATCATTTGCAAAGCTTCTGTCCATCCAGGAATCACGCCTGAAACTGGAAATTCTGCGGGCTGACCACGATCATAGCTGGAATCAAAAACTTTTCCATCTATCAATGTTCCCTTGTAGTGAGCTTTCACTGTATCGTTCGCAGACGGAGTTTTTCCTGTTCCTTCTGTCAAAACTTGGTATTGCAAACCCGAAGCTGTTGTTTTCACACCAGCTTGAGTTTTATTTTTATCCAAAAATTCCTGACCTGTTTTTTTGTTTTTCTCTCCAGCTTCTTTTTGTTTTGCGATAACAGCTTCTTGCAATTTCATCATTGCTTGCTGCATTTCTTCAGGCTTCATACGAGACTTATCGCCCTTCATTGCTTCCTTAATCGATGCACCCAAGACATCGGCATCCGCATCGATATTTTGAGCCTTCAAATTTTGACCAATTTGTTGACCAATAGCATAGCTTGCCTTTTGCATGTCTGTATCTAATTTCACTTTTTTCTCGCAAGCGATCAAACCTGCTGCCACCGAAAGTACAATGAATAATTTTTTCATGAATTCTCCTTTTTATATTTTTGAACTCGAACTATGAAAATGACCTGGTTTTTGTCATTCGACAAAGAAATTTTATTTTTTGCACAAGGTCACAATGCTTATCTTTTAAGCGTGACATCGACAAAGGGTCTTTGCAGGATGAATAGTTCTATGAAAAAATGAAGTCTCTTCAAAGGATTTTTATGCTGAAATATTGGCTGCTTTTTTTCATCGCAATTTTAAGCCTATCACAAGCCTCTCTGTTGATTCGGGCAGCCCACGCCCCTATCGAAGTCATTGGTTTTTGGAGAATGAGTTTTGCAGGAATCCTGCTTTTAGCATATACTTTTCTTAGAAAAAAGAAGCATGAAACCCTTCGATTGTCAGACCAAAAAATTTCCTTTACATTGATTTCCAGCGTTTTTTTCTTTCTGCACTTGTGGTGTTATTTTTACGCTGCCCACCATACAAAAATTTCAAACATGATGATTATGTTTTCAACAAACCCTCTGTTCACAGCATTTGGTGCTTATTTATTTTTTAAAGAAAAAATGACTTGGAAGTTAGCAGCTGCCTATGTTTTTGCGTTCTCTGGAATTTGGATCTTAGCTTCAGGAAGCTTACAATTTCAACCCGAATATTTTCTTGGAGACATGGTTGCACTTATTTCAGGAGCCTTTTATTCCGCCTACATCCTGACTGGAAAAAAAGCTCGACAGCATATCTCGACCAGTCTCTATGGCGGAATTAACTATACTCTTGTCGGTCTGCTGTTCTTGATCACAGGTCTTGGCAAAAGTTTGGAATGGACCCATTACCCTTCAACAACTTGGATTGCCATCGGAGCACTGATCGTGATTCCCACCCTTCTGGGTCACGCCCTTTTTTCCTTTCTTCTTAGCCATTTGAATGTCAATTCGATGAGTTGTGGAAAACTGATTGAACCTATCATTGCCTCTGTGATGGCCTTTCTTCTTTTTGGAGAAAATCTTTCACAGCAAGCAATTCCTGCATTCTTTTTAACAGCAACAGCTGTTCTTATTTTATTTTTTCCATGGGGGACACTGATCAATGGAAATAGATAATATCTTTCATCTCCAAAAACGTTTTCGTTGGGAACTTAAAAAACTGCACATTGAACATCGCATAATTGCACTGAAAAAGTTGCATGATTTCATCTTGCAAAAACAAGATGAAATCTTACAGGCCCTTCATCAAGATTTTCAAAAAACACATATGGAAGCCATGCAAACAGAACTGATCCCCTGCTTGCACGAACTTCGTTTTGCACTTCAAAACCTAACCCGATGGGCAAAACCCAAAAAAGTGAAAACCCCCTGGATTTTCTTTGGTGGCTGCAGCCACATCCATTATGAACCCAAAGGGACAGTCCTGATCATATCTCCATGGAATTATCCTTTTTATTTGGCGATGGCTCCCCTGATCGCAGCAATCTCTGCTGGAAATACTGTTATTTTAAAACCCAGCGAACTGACGACTCACACATCCAGAATTTTGCAGGAAATCATCGAACATATTTTTCCTCATGAATGGGTGGCTGTTTTTCAAGGCGATTCGAAAGTGGCAGAAAAGTTAACCCTTTTGCCCTTTGATCATATTTTCTTTACAGGAAGTACTCAAGTTGGGTTTCATGTTGCAAATGCTGCTGCCACGAACCTAACACCCACAACGTTGGAATTAGGTGGAAAATCCCCCTGCATTGTGGATGAAGATGTAGATATTCAAAAAACCATTGATAAAATTCTTTGGGGTAAATTTACCAACGCCGGGCAAACCTGTGTTGCTCCCGATTATCTCTTGGTGAACGAAAAAATTTATGATTCTTTTGTTCACCAATTAAAATCGACGATGCGAATTCTTTTTTCTAACCCAAAGTCCCTTGAAGATAATTACACAGGCATCATCAGCGATCGTCATATTCAACGCCTTGAAGCCATTGTTCTTGAACTGAGGAATCTGGGGATCAGCATTTTTCAATTTCCAGATACCAAGCTTTCGTTTTCAAGAAAATTTTTTCCTACTTTGATTTTGCAACCACCTTGGACATCAAAAGTCATGAAGGAAGAAATTTTTGGCCCCCTTCTTCCTGTTCTGAACTACAAAAATCAAACAGATCTTCTGCAATTT
>CAZFSX010000210.1:0-5252 GCA_964522115.1 uncultured Pseudobdellovibrionaceae bacterium
AGAGTCCGTGAGCAAAAGAAAGATGCAAGAGTTTCAATGCCAAAGGGCTTTGCAGCAACAGAGTCAGTACGCCGACACTCAGGGCTGCCGTCAAAACAAGGGCCAAAAGACGAAGCTCCTTCATTTTTCCAGAATCAGGTTCGGAAAATTTCCATCGAAATAAACTGAGAAAGATCAGTCCGCCAAGAATGGCGAAAACAGGGTGCAGGGATCTCCAAGCCAGGATCCAATGTTTTGATGAAGAAAATTCTTGCCGAAAACTTTCCATCAGATCGGAATGGGGAAACAGTGTGGTCGATAAACTCGCAACACTACCAAAACTACTGATCATCAAAAGAAAAAGCAGAAAGGCCGAAAACAGATATTGTTTTTTCCATTGGAAAGAATGTCGATGCTTGGATCCAGAAAGATAATCGACCATGGCAATGCTTCCGCTCAGGCATAAAGAATTCACCATATGCAATCCCATAAAAAAAGATCGATCGAAGCTTCCGTCCATTCCAACCAGGCCCTTCAAGACAAGCTGGGCACCTAAAAGAGCTTCTGTGACGGTAAAGATCGCTGAGGCGGTCAAGAAAAAGCGAAATAATTTTTCAGATCGAAACTGTTGGGAAAGGCGACGTCCCCATAGAAACAGGCAAAGAATAAAAATACCAAAAACTCCCGACATGGCTCGATGGGCATATTCAATCCAAGTTTTTTTCTGTTGAAATTCAGGAATCAAGGCCCCCTGACAGAGCGGCCAATGATCTCCACAGCCATCTCCAGAGTGGGAAATGCGCACCCAGGCTCCCCAGAGAATGACCAAGAGAGTGTAAGCCACCAAGAAACGGGTGTAGTTTTGAAATCGATGGGTGGAAAAAAAAGCAGAATTTTTCTGGGACATGTTTTCTTCTTTCGAACATTTTTTGAAAAGGAAACGGCAACTCTTTGTTGATGAGTCTTGAAATATTTCCGCCTGGAAATCAAATAAAAATTATGTCAATGTGGTACTGTTCTGTGATTCAGTCGCAGGGTGGATAGAGGAAAGGACTTTCATGGGAATACATCATCAACACGGAAGTGATCATCAAGGACATCACCATCATCATCATGCCCATGGTCAGTCTTTAGAGCGCATCGGTCAGGCTTTTTGGCTGAATGTGGTTTTCACAGTGATCGAATTGATCGGCGGAGCCATGACTAACAGTGTGGCTATTCTAGCTGATGCTGTGCATGATTTAGGAGACAGCTTAGCCTTGGCCTTTGCTTGGTACATGGAGAAGCAATCTCGTTCCGATTTTGATCGAGAGTCTTTCACCTATGGAATGCGAAGGCTGTCTGTTTTGTCAGCGATTGTGACGGGATTGGTTTTAGTATTTGGATCTTTTTTGGTGTTGATCAAGTCCGTTCCACGTGTTTTGCAACCCGAGCCGGCCAGCACGCAGGGGATGATTGGCCTTGCGCTTCTTGGTGTGGTGGTGAATGGTGTCGCGGCTCTTCGTGTACAAAAGGGAACATCTTTGAATGAGCGAATGTTGATGTGGCATTTGTTGGAAGATGTTTTTGGATGGCTGATGATTTTAGTCGGAGCCATTGTCATGAACTTTGTGGATCTTCCCATTTTAGATCCATTGATGGCCATTGCTTTGTCTTTGTGGGTTCTTTGGAATGTTGTGAACAATCTTCGAGAAAGTCTGGAAGTTTTTTTACAGAGAACTCCTCGTCGTATGAAGCTTGAAAATGTTCAAGAATTTGTGCGAAGTTTTCCATCGATTGAAAGTCTCCATCATACTCATTTGTGGAGTTTGGACGGAGAACACCATATTTTTACAGGGCATTTGGTTGTTCATCAAGATGTTCAGATTCAGGATTTAGCCTTGCTCCGACAGGAAATCAAAGTAGGTTTGCAGCAACACTTTCACATCACCGAGGCTACTCTAGAAATTGAGTGGCCCGGGCAACAATGTTGGGATCCAGAGCACAAGGCTTAGCTCCAATGCCACTTGAGTAAGTTTAGAAAAAACTAGATGGAAAAAAATAATGATACTTCAAGAAAGATATGCACCCAAAACTTACCTTCACTCTTTGTTATTCTCTTGTTTTTGACGTGTAAGTTTTTAAAGTTAATTTTTCTTTGGTTTGTATTCTCGATCATAAGGTGTGCAGCGAAGGAATCCATACTGTGCACCTAGTGTGCGCATTTGTTCACATTGACTGACATCGAACATAGGGCCTCCACGGACAAAGGAATTTGTCATTGGATTGTAAACATCGGGATTCTTTTTAGAATCGATATGACATTCCAGATCTGTTTTTTTTGTCAATATGTGAAAGAGTTCATGTATTTCATCAACGTAGCCAGTGTCATTTTTATCATTTTCGTTTGACTGAATGGGTATAGCTAAAGAATCTGCTTTCAACCACGCAGATGATAAGGATGGATCAGAATGGACATCAGTGAATCTTGTCGAGGCTGTTCCATATCCCTCATCTCCTCTATTGTCGCGAGCGCTACCCCTCAGGATATCTTTAGCGTAAACAAATTTAATACTTACTCTTTTGTTTTTTGATTCTTTTATTTGAAATGGTGAAAGAAAAATTCTATCTGCATCCGAATCTGATCTAAATGAAAATACGGGTTCTGAGTTTACAAAATCACCAACATTTTCAAAACTAATTAATTGAATATTTGCAACTCGAATTTTACATCTCTTTAAGGCCTGTGCCGCAATAAACCATCTTTCTTTAAGACGGTCTTCTGTCCAGTAGTTCTTAAGAGTTTCCTCATTACCATCCTGAATATATTTATCTTGGAGTTCCTTGCTATAGTTTTGCAGCATGAGAGTGACATCCATATCACAACGAATGATATCACCAGGAGTATAAAACGGACTTGTTGTTTCTAATTTAGAACACTTAACCTTACCAAACGAAAACTTGGCCAAGGTAGAAAGAACATCAGATTTGGTATCGGCCCCTTCCATGCTACAGGAATCAGAAACCCAATTGGGTCGATTAAACCCACGATCTAGACGCTTGATGTTTTCCTTAAGCATTTCATCTGCATATGTTTTATCGCTCATCCATGATATTTTTTTCGTAAAAAATTCAGCATTGGTCGGGCGTACAGATTGTGAGTGAGCAAACTGCGATAAAAAAAAGAATATAAAAAAAACAGGCCATTTTTTCTTCATAACTAATTACTATTGTATCAAATTAATACACTCAAATATCATATTTTTTTTTATTTTGCCAAGTCTTTAGTCTTGATTTGAAAAAGCCGAAAAGATTTCCATGAAGAAGTACTTTTTTCAACTCATATTTGTGACGTTAATTCCTCTATTTTTATTTGCGAATGATGATGATTTTGTTCCTGTATCAACAAATACATTGGCTCCAGCAGCCCCTCAAGCTGAATTAGTCTCTTCAGGTGGCGATAATCTGCTTTTAAATCAGTATTTTGACTCTGAATCTCTTCGTCAACAATGTTTTCAAATGGGTGGAATGTCTGCGACCGTATCCTCAGGTGGGGAAATTATTTGTCATAGAGTTGATACGCAGGGATCATCATCTGATTTCATATTAAACCCAAGCCCTCATCAAACAGAAATAAAGCCAATTGAGTCCATTGATAAACCTACACCTCAAGTTGGTGACACTTCACTTTCAACTCAAATAAGACAAAGCAACTCTCATTCACCTCAGGAAGATTCTAATAGAGCAAATTTTATAGAAAAAAGCGCAGCAATGGATAACGAAGCTCTTGTTGCAAGCCCAGCGAGTGGGAGTGGTGAAACCAACAAGTACCAGCTTGTCTTGGCTGAAGCGGGAAGTGGCGCGGGCGTCTGTAATAATATTGATCAGCAAGTGCAACAATGTCGGGGGCTTGGAACAACGACGGTCAGTATTTGCAGTCCGAAGACCAATCAGGATTTAGCGCAGTTTTCTCAGGGGATGGGGGGCTTGAATAAAATGTTGGCCGCCGCTGCAGCCAGTGGAAGTTTTAATAAGCAGGCTGCCTGTGCTTTGTCGGCAGGGACGAATGCTCTGGCAGGTTTAACAGTCAGTGATTATGGGGACTCTTGCGAAAATGAAGTCATGAATTGTCGCAGGCTTTGCTCTGATGGAATCAATTATCTTCGAGACAATGCCACCATCATTCAGCAGATGTGTGCAACGAAAGGGGCTGCGGCCCAGAATACCTACGACCGTATTTATGAAAAGTGCAGCTCGTCCTCGGTGGAATCTCAGGCCATCAAAGCAGCTCAGGGCTTGGGAAGCAACGCTATGGCTGGCTACAAATGTGCCGCGGACGGAAGTGCAAAGTCCGATGCCTGTTTACAAAACCCCGTGCAGTGCATGTTCGGTGATGCCAATTGCAATAACGCCACAGCCATGAACACAAACCCGATTTGTTTTTGTAAGTACAAAAATCCCAACGATCCCATGTGTTCGGTTTTATCCAAGCTGGAAGATAATCCCACTCAAAATTATTCACAAAGCAGTATTCTATCTTCCGACAAATACAAAGAGGCGGAGCTTCCGCTTTCTGCAGATCCAGGGTCCAATACGGATGCAGCAACGGCAGCCCTTGAAGAGCTTTTGGCGAAGCAGCAGCACGGCCCCGTTGGCAATGTTGAACTGCAAGGTAAATCCGGAGACGGCTTGGGTGGAGGCGGAGGAAGTGCACTTGGGGCTTCCGGCAACAATGCGGCAGGAGCTCGTGGGCCCGCAAGCAGCGGAAAAGATCCCACCAAGGTTCTTGCAGGGTTTATGTCAGCCTCTAGTTTTGGAATGTCCAGTGTGACAGGGAAAGAATCCTACCCACCCAACCACATGCATCGCAAAAGCAAATACCTTCGCCGTTTAGGTCTTCGTCACCCGAAGATGCCTGTGGATGAAATGTTGTCCTTGGCCCATCGTTTAGCTCGCCGAGATGCTGAA
This sequence comes from uncultured Pseudobdellovibrionaceae bacterium, assembly GCA_964522115.1. Lineage (GTDB taxonomy): Bacteria > Bdellovibrionota > Bdellovibrionia > Bdellovibrionales > Bdellovibrionaceae > CAZFSX01. The sequence continues at coordinate 4,927 of CAZFSX010000210.1, forward strand.
ATATGGAATCGTTTGCATCAAGCTCGTCAAGAGGGAGCTTCAGAAGACAAAATTCAGGCATTAAGAGCTGTGCTTGAAACACAGTTGGACTTACAAGAGACCATTCGCTTGCCTTCAGCCTCGTCCTTCAAGCAAGAAAAAAAGCACGAAGAAGAGTCTTTAGGTTATTGGGAACAACTGTGGAAAGATTTGATCAACTTCTATCAATACCATGCTTTTCAAGCGCAAATGTATTGGAAAAGATGGGATCAATATCCTTTGGAAGCCCTGTTGTACGGCATTCTAGCTCTTGTCCCCTTCGCCTTTTTGCGAGCGATGGGTTGGAT
>CAZFSX010000211.1:0-2994 GCA_964522115.1 uncultured Pseudobdellovibrionaceae bacterium
ATTCACCAGAAGATTTTACTTTTAATCGACAATTTGAAGATGTGTTGTTTTCTGAACGAGGAAAAGTGCGTCACATCGATTATGGCAAATTTCACGATTTAAAGCCTGAATAAGAAGAGAAGAGTTTCGAAGGGAAGAAAGACGAAGGAGTATCCAGAAGTTGATCCAGATACTCCTTCGATTGCTTAAGGTGTTAGCTTTTTCTGTAGAAGAGTTTGAATTTCATTCACATAGTTTTTGAAGTTTTGTCCCAAGTCTTCTGCAGTGAAGGGCAGTTCAACATCTGGCTGAATTCCTAAGTTTTCAATGGGATTTAAATCCACGCGTTCGGCGATAGATCCTGTGAACGAGAAGAGTTCAAGACCAAAGGAGTTTGGAATTTGAACTCTGTTCACATAACCACCGGCGCCCGAGGTGCGAGTGCCTACAATGGTAGCTCTGTGATTATCTTGCAAGATAGCTGGAAAGAAGTCTCCCCCAGAAAAATCCAATTCATTCACTAAGACAAGAATTGGTTTTGTATAACTTGCTTTTTGGCTGGCATTGATGCGATCAATTCCCCAGACATGATAAGGATCTGAAAATTTTTTGCCTTCTTGAAATTCACTTAGATAAAACTGGCAGAAGTCTCTCATTCCAGCAACTAAGCTGTAGGAAGCTGGATACCCGCTAAGGTCTTCGGTGCCATCCAATTTTTTTGCATCTTCCTCATTTTTAATGGGTTCAAGTTGTTTCAGTAGTTGGACGCATTCGGCAGCTCCCGCGGCATTCAATCCCATGCGATGGCGTGGTGTTGTCAGAGAAGTGTCTGTCAACATGGATGCAAGGGTGTACAGATAGAAAACGGATCCACCAGGATTGTTCAATTGATCAATGACCAAAGCCGATGTGATATTTTGCATGTGCTGAATAATGCCTGCAAATTCTTTGATACTTTCATTGTAGTTGGGTTGAATATATCCGGGGATACGAACAACGCCAATCAATTTGCCTTGAGGGTTCGCATAAATGTAGGCGTCGAAGATCGAGTTCGCAGGAGTTTCCCAAATGCGAGGTCCAAAGTTGGGTAAAAAGGAATTTCTTTCTCCAAGTCCAAAACTTCCTGCGGAAAATCCAGATCTAGAAGTTAAATCATCCACTTGAGGACTTAACATCAAAGGGGAAGAAAATCGAAATCCAGTTTTTTGAACAGGAAAGTTTTGAACATTTTTTTTCAAGAAAATGCCGGGGATTTGTTCGGGGGTATATTCCCAGATCAACTGATGGTTCACAACTTTGCTATCTGTTTGTCGTTGAATAGAAAACAAAACCGGTCCTCGAGGAACGGGTATATTTTTCGAAGCAGATCTTGCTGTCAATCGAAGGTCGACAAGGCTTTGATCTGTTGATGTGACATTGGATCCAAGATACTTCGCCAATTCAGATCGAGCCTCGGCGATCTTTTGATTGTTGATAGCAAGGATTTGATCACCAGGTCGGAAGGGAAAAACTTTTTCAGAAAGTTTGGTGCGATCAATCCACGCAATATAAGTTTTGTCTTGAAGAGTTTTCAGTTGCAAAGGAAGGCTGGATGATTCCGTGCTGATAAATCTGTATCCTACATGATAGTCTTTGGTTGAATTCAGAAAATCCACCAGGGCTTTGCGATAATCAAAAGCTGTTTCGGCGGCATCAATTTTTTGATGAGCAAGGTCCGTTTCTGCAGCCAAATTCCAGGAAAATGTTTTTTCTTTCCAGAATCGTGGGGCATATTGAGTGCGATAGACGTTCGAGATAAAGTTCATTTCTTGATGCAACTGAGATTTTGTCTCGGTCGAAACAGAACTCCACGTTGATTGACTTCCTAAGATGATCGCGCTGGTTGCGATGGTCCAGAGTGATTGAAATTTTATTTTCATGCAAACCCCCCTCCCAGAAGGTGTTCCTATTTTCATCTGCTCAAAATTGAAAGGTCACGTAAAAACTTTGCATATGCCCCTTGACAGAATCTTAAGGATCTAGCTAGCCTTGATTCATGAGTATGCAAAGAGTGATCAATCCGCAATTCGATGTACGAGTGCAGGTGCGCTATGCTGAAAAAGATTCTCGTCCTGAAAAGGGTCAATATCTTTTTATTTACAGCGTAACAATCACCAATAATAGTCCTGTGCCGGCTCAATTGATGAGTCGCCATTGGATCATTACGGATTCAACTGGAAATACCGAAGAAGTTGAAGGGCAAGGAGTCGTGGGGACTCAGCCCAAAATTGGAGCCAATCAAAGTTTTCACTACGAAAGTGGATGTCCTTTACCAACCTCCACAGGCTCCATGCATGGTTTTTATCAAATGATAGCTGAAGATGGCGATTCCTTTGAAATTGAAATTCCAGAATTTTATTTGATTGCGCCGCAGGCTCTTCATTAATTCTTACTCTTGAAAAACTCTTCGACACAGATGGGACCTTTTAACTCAAGACTTCAGTGACACAAGGTGCTGGAAATTTTGCAGGACATTTTTTTTCCACAGGAGTAGATTCCCTGAAGAATAAAAATTAACTGTGGAGTTATTGTGAAGTTTTCCCCAACAGCGAAAAAGTGGGTTAAGTTTTTGTCCAGTTTAAAATTGGCGGTCATTGTTCTTGTTTTGATTTCTGTGATCATTGCAGCAGGAACAATTGTGGAATCACGTTTTGATGAATACGTGGCAAAAAAGTGGGTCTATAAAACTTGGTGGATGTACACGGTCATGAGTATCCTGGTCATCAACTTGACGGCGGTGATGGTGGACCGTTGGCCTTGGAAGCGTCATCATACAGCCTTTGTTTTGGCACACATTGGCATTATTATTCTGTTGTTTGGATCTTTTTTGACGATGCAATTTGGTGTGGATGGAGTGATGCAGTTTCGCATCGGTCAGAAAAATCGTTTGGTGATGACGACCGAACAGGAAATCAATGTGTATGCCACAATGGATGCTCAAAAATACACAAGTCTGTATCATCAACCCGTAGATTT
>CAZFSX010000211.1:3004-5214 GCA_964522115.1 uncultured Pseudobdellovibrionaceae bacterium
ATCCTCCAAGTGAAGCTCATCCTTATGTGATAGATCTTCCGATCAACGAGAAAGAAAAAGCTCCCCTTCGAATTAAGGGCTATATTCCCTTCGCAAATTCTCATCAAAAAGTGACAATGGATGAGTCTGCAAAGTCTCCGCAGGGACTGCGTTTTCAATTGAAAAACCCCAACTTCACAGTGGTGGAGTGGTTGATTCCCAAAAAGGAGGGTGAACTTGCAACTCATAACTTCGGCCCCGCGCGCGTTCATTTGGGGCAAGCTCCTGAACAAAATCAAGGAGGTTTGAATGAGGTTTATTTATGGACGAAGGATGGAGAAAAATTTCAATACGCTTTATTTCAAAAAGAAAGCAAGACGGCGAAATTGAAAGGGTCTTTAGATTTGGGTCAGTCTTTGGTGACGCCTTGGATGGGGACAGAATTGAAAGTGATTCAGTATTACCCTCATGCAATAGAAAAATGGTCTTATACCCCAGTGGATCGTCCAAGCGATATGACCACTCAAGCGATTTTGGTCGAGTACCGTGGCAAGGAAGTTTGGGTTTCTTTGAATGAATATTCCAAATTTTTTGTTGATAATATGATGATTCTTTTTGGTTTTGGGAATCAAATGGTGGACATTGGAGAAGATATCACTTTGAAAAAATTTGAAGTGGGTCGCTACCAAGGGGTCATGAAGGCCATGTCATATCAAAGCTTGGTTGAAGTTCCAGGTCGTGGTGAATTTTTGATCGCGATGAATGAGCCGATGAAGCACAATGGCTTTACTTTTTATCAGGCAAGTTTCCAGGAAGATCCAAAGACTGGGGAACCTATTGCCAGTGTTTTGTCAGTGAATAAGGATCCGGGGCGAGCTCTGAAGTATTTTGGGTCCTTCGTGATGTCGTTAGGGATTGTGATGTTATTTTTCTTTCGTAAAAATTACGCTGTTTTTCGCAATAATGTGCGGGGTGATGAATGAAATTGTGGGCGAAGATTTTTTTAAGTGGAGTTCTTCTTAGTTTATCTTCCATAGCAGGGCTTGAAAATCTGGCTGTGCAAGATGGGGGACGGGTTAAACCCTATGATACATTTTCCAAAGAATTGCTTCAATTGGTCCATGGAAAAAAGACCTATAATTCCATGCCAGCTTCGGAAGTGGTTTTTACTTGGTTGATTCATCCTTCAGGTTGGCAGAAGACAAAGTTTATTGAAGTTTCCTATAAGGAATTAAAAACAGAATTGGGTTTTGCTGTCGAAGAAAAGTATTTTTCACCTGAAGAGATATTGTCTGCTGCAAAGTTTGCAACTTTGATGCAGGAGTTGGAAGCCAAAAGAGGCAAGGGGATGAAGTTAGGACCTTTTGAGCAGGCTTTGCAGCGTTTAGAAAATCAAATCATTGTTTTACGAGAAATGGCCGCAGGAAGATTGTTGAAGATTGTTCCTTCTGTGGAATCCAAAACATGGATTTCTGTCGAGTCCTTGCCAGTAGAATATATTCCATTGTTTCAAGATATCACAGCTTCCTTCGTGAAGTTTGTTGGGGCCAAAGCCCAATCGCAAGATGTGAAAGAATGGCAATCTCAGCTGGATACTGCTGTGGAAAAATTTGAAAATAAAGTTTTACAAACTTTTCCCGAAGCAGGAATTCATCCTGAAAAAATTCAAGCGGAAGTTCATTACAATCAATTTCATCCCTTTCAATGGGCATGGATTTTTTATTTGATCACCATGTTGGTTTTTGCCATGGCCTGGCTGTGGAAAGATGCTTTGGCCAAAATCGGATGGTTCACTGGTTTTGCAGGTTTGTTCTTTCATATTTACGGATTTGGTTTGCGCGTCTATTTGATGGGACGAGCTCCAGTGACCAATATGTATGAGACCGTGATTTGGGCGGCCTTTGGCGTGATCTTTTTTGCGATGGTGATCGAAGCTATTTACAAATGGAGATTTGTCTTGATGATGGGAGGCTTGGTCGCAGGCCTTTGTTTGATTTTATCAGACATGGCGCCGGCGGTTTTAGACAAATCCTTGCAGCCGCTGGAGCCCGTCTTGCGTTCGAATTTTTGGCTGACCATTCATGTGATGACGATCACGATTTCCTACGCGGCATTTTTCTTAGCCTTTGTTTTGGGCGACATTGCTTTGATTCATTTTTTGCGCGGAGAAAAAAAATATGCCGGCGAAATCAAAGCCTTGGTTTTGTCTATATATAGAGCCATGCAAATCG
>CAZFSX010000212.1:0-5193 GCA_964522115.1 uncultured Pseudobdellovibrionaceae bacterium
AATTCTGAAACAAAAGAATAAGTTGAAAAGCCAAGAAGGTCAGTTAGAAAAAAAGCTGAAAGACTTGGATGATAATTTCAAAGGGAAGTTGGAAGATTTAGAAAAAGACAAAAATCTTTTGAAAACTCGCGAAGAAAAAATTGTGATTGCAGAAAATCGTCTTCGTGAAATGGAACGTAAACACGAATCTGAAGTGGCAGACTTTCAAAATAAATTGGCCAATGTAGCTCAAATGAGTGTGGACGAGGCTCGCCGTGAATTGCGAGAAGCTTTGCAAGACGAAGTGAAACAGGAATGTGCAAAGACTGTCCTTGAAATTGAACAACGAGCCGAGCAAGAGGCTGGTCAAAAAGTCAAACGCATCTACGCCCAAGCCCTGTCTCGCTTTGCGGGGGAATACACCAGTGAACGCACGGTCAGTGTTTTGGCTCTTCCAACAGAGGAAATGAAGGGGAAAATCATTGGTCGTGAAGGCCGTAATATTCGTACCCTGGAAGCCTTGTGCGGAGTGGATTTGATCGTGGACGATACGCCAGAGGCTGTGGTGATTTCTGGCTTTGACCCTATTCGCAGGGAATTGGCGCGAAGAACTTTGGAAAAACTGATGGAAGATGGTCGCGTTCATCCTGCTCGTATTGAAGAAGTGGTCGAGAAAATGAAGACCGAGTTGAATAAGTCGATCAAGGATGAAGGAGACAAGGTTTGTCTGGAATTGGGAGTGACAAACTTGCATCCAGAGATCGTGAAAATTTTGGGCGGCTTGAAGTACCGACATTCTCACACACAAAATCTTTTGAATCACTCGATGGAAGTTGCTTACATTTCAGGTTTGATTGCTGCCGAATTAGGAGCCAATGTCAAAATGGCCCGTCGAGCAGGTTTATTGCATGATATTGGTAAAGGCATTGATCACAGTTTTGAAGGAAGTCATGCTTTTGTGGGCGCCGAATTTGCGAAAAAATTTGGAGAAGGTGAATTGGTTTGCCATGCGATCCGTGCTCATCATGATGAGGAAAAACCAACTTCTGTGATTGCTCATATCGTTCAAGCGGCGAACTTGCTTTCGAACACTCGACCAGGGGCTCGTCGCCCAGGAATGGACAACTTCATTCATCGTTTGAATGAGTTGGAAAGTATCGGCAATAGCTTTGAAGGTGTCTTGAAAACTTTTGCTGTGCAAGCAGGTCGCGAAGTGCGTGTGATTGTGGAAGCATCGAAGGTGACCGATGAACAAAGCGTGATGTTGTCCCGTGATATCGTTCGTAAGGTTGAACGTGAATTGCCTCATTTGGGACAAATTCGTATTCAGGTTTTACGAGAAACTCGCAGTGTGGAACACGCTCGCTAGAGAAAGGCCTTGCCGATGAGCACGACACAGAAGATGGCAACGCCTTCCGAACAATGGGCAGAGTTGCAGCGCGGGACAGTGGATTTTATCAATCAAGAGGAATTCATGAAGAAGCTGGAAAAAAGCTATGCTTCAGGAAAGCCTTTAAGAATTAAATTTGGTGCGGATCCTACACGGCCTGATATTCATATCGGTCATACGGTGGTGATCAATAAGCTGAAGCAGCTTCAGGATTTTGGTCATCAGATTTATTTCTTGATCGGAGATTTTACGGCCCTGATCGGAGATCCTACGGGACGCAATGAAACACGACCTCCATTGTCTCGGGAAGAAATTGCGAAAAATGCCACAACTTATACCGAGCAGGTTTTTAAAATTTTAGATCCAGAAAAAACAAAGATTGTTTACAATGCAAGTTGGTTGGATGCATTAAAGCCTGCGGATTTTATTCGCTTAACATCTCAGTACACCATTGCGCGTATGTTGGAACGGGATGATTTTACGAAACGCTTTCGTTCCAATGTGCCCATCGCGATTCATGAGTTCTTGTATCCATTGGTGCAGGGTTATGATTCCGTGGAATTAAAATCAGATCTTGAATTGGGTGGGACAGATCAAAAGTTCAACTTGTTGGTGGGGCGCGAATTGCAAAAAGCCTATGGTCAGGAACAGCAGTGCGTTTTGACCATGCCCATCTTAGAAGGTCTGGATGGCGTTCAGAAAATGTCGAAGAGTTTGAACAATTATATTTCCGTGGTGGATACTCCACGAGAAATGTTTGGAAAAACGATGAGTGTTTCAGATTCCTTGATGCTTCGATATTACGAATTGTTAAGTGATTTGAGTTTAACACAACTTCAGCAATTGAAGTCAGATTTGCAGTCGGGGGCTCAACATCCTCGGGATGTGAAGATCAGACTTGCTAAGTTTTTGATTGCTCGCTTTCACGGTCAAGCTGCAGCTCAGGCGGCTGAGGATGAATTTCAGCGGATGTTTGTTCAAAAGGGATTGCCTGATGATATGCCGGAATTTGAATTTCCAGCCTCACCCTTGGGGCAACCTGTCTGGATTGCTTATTTGATGCAAAATTCAAAATTAGTGGACAGCAGTTCGGAAGCGCGACGTTTGATTCAGGGAAATGCTGTTGAAATGGAGGGAGTCAAAGTGACGGATCCTCAATTGAAATTAGATTTGGTGACGGGACAGAGCTTTGTCTTGAAGGCTGGTAAGAAAAAATTTGCACGGATCAAAATTGTATGAAGTTAAGAATTCAACCTCAAAATGTGGAAATTGAAATTGATCCCAATAAGACGGTGTATCAGATGTGTGTGGAGAACCAAATTCCCATACGTTCTTTGTGCAAGGGAGCTGCAACCTGCGCAGAATGCCGTGTGCGTGTGACCGAGGGGGATCATAATGTTTTGCCTCCGTCGAAGCAGGAATTAAATATGATTGGAACCAGTTACTACTTGGACGGTCGTCGATTGAGTTGTCAGTTGCGTTGTTTTGGGAATGTCACTGTGGATTTGTCAGAACAGTTGGAACGAGGCGAGCAGCAGAATAAAAAAATTCGTGGATTCAAATCTGCCCATCGTCAGCAGGAAAGTCATGCGAAGAAAGATACGTTCATGCTGCAAGATAAAGATACGAATTCTGGAAAGGGTTCCCAAGGGGGCAGATCTTGAAAGACGTGAAAAAATCGATCAAGAAGCGCCAGTTGTGGGTGGTAAAAATTGGTAGTCAGTTGGTGATTGATGGTGGACCTCTTCTTTTGAAATCTCTTTTGGATCAAGTGGTGCAACTGCAGAAGAATGGTGTGGATGTCATTTGGGTCACATCTGGTGCCATTGCAACAGCAAGAAATAAGATGGCTCGATCATGGAAGACTCTTCCTGAAAAACAGGCGTTGAGTGCTTTAGGACAACCCTTGTTGATGGAGCTTTACACATGGGGTTTTCATGCTGTGGGAAAGGAATGCGCTCAGGTTTTGTTGAGTGCGACAGACTTTAAAAAGAAACAAAGTCGTGTGAATTTAACAAATACTCTGAAAACATTGATTTCGTGGGGAGTCACTCCCATCTTGAATGAAAACGATGCTGTTTCCACGGATGAAATTCAATTCGGGGACAATGATTTTTTGTCAGCGTTGGTGGCTTCGGAAGTGGGCGCGGATCAGTTGGTGATTTTAACAAATGTGGATGCGATCTATGATCGTCCACCGACTCAAGAAGGTGCCGTGCGTTTTTCCGTGATGGAAAAAATCAGTCCTTCTTTTTTGAAAAAAGCAGAAAAATTTGAATCCAGCAGCATGGGGCGAGGAGGAATTCTCTCCAAACTTCGCGCGGCCAAATTTGCTCAATCCCGTGGAATACCCACTTGGGTGGTGCCTGGAATGTCTGCCAATATTTTATCAGATGTTCGACAGCAGCAAAGTGTAGGGACCTTTGTTCCAGCTGTTCGTCGGAAATAATTTCTTGTCGAGGTAAGATCATGAGTTCTTTGCAAGCATCTCTTCAGAAGATCAAGTTGGCTCGTCAACGCATTCGCCGTGCAAGTGCTCAGCAGAAAAACCAGGTTCTGGAAATTTTAAAGCAAAAGTTGATCCAGGATCAGAATCATTTACTTCATGAAAATGAAAAAGATTTGCAGATCTATCAGCAGGGTGCTGATTTTCAAAAAGCATTTTATGACCGTTTAAAGCTGACGCCTTCGCGGATTCAGGGAATGATCGAAAGTTTAACTCAGGTGATTTCTCAACCAGATCCCGTGGGGGAAGTTGTGGCTCAATCGGAACTGCAGCCGGGGTTGATTGCTTCCCAAGTGCGGGATTCACTAGGGGTTATTTTTATTATTTTTGAATCTCGACCGAACGTGGTGACAGAAGCCTTTTCTTTAGCGATGAAGGCAGGGAATGCTGTGATCTTGCGTGGAGGGAAGGAAAGTTTTTATTCCTGCCAGGCCTTGTATCGTATGATTGCAGAAAGTCTGGAGGAAGCGGGAATTGGATCCGAAGTTTTTTGGGGCTTGGAAGATCAGAGTCGTCAGTGGGTGGAAACACTCTTGCAAAGCAAGGAATCAATCGATGTGGTGATTCCTCGTGGTGGGGATTCTTTGATTCACTTTGTTCGCACCCACTCGTCGATTCCGATGATCATCAATGATCGTGGATTATGTCACATCTTTATAGATGCCAGTGCGGAATTAGAAATGGCGAAAAACATTTTACTGAATGCCAAAGTTCAGCGACCTGGGGTATGCAATGCGGCCGAGACACTTTTGATTCACAAAGATGTGGCTGCGAAGTATTTGCCTGTTTTGTATCAACATCTTTCTTCATCGGAAGTGCAGTGGTTTGCATGTCCTGATAGTTTTGAAATTTTAAAAGGGAAGAAGGACGTTTTCCCTGCGACGGAAAAAAGCTTTGATACGGAATATCTGGATTTAAAACTCAGTGTGCGTGTTGTTCAGAGTTTGGAAAAAGCTTTGCAACATATTGATCAACATGGTTCGAAACATTCCGAAGCGATTGTGACAGAGGATTCCGGCAATGCTGATCGTTTTTTGAAAGAAGTCGATGCCGCGGCTGTGTATTGGAATGCATCCACACGCTTCACCGACGGCTACCAGCTTGGTCTGGGTGGTGAAGTAGGAATCAGCACACAAAAACTTCATGTGCGTGGTCCCGTCGGTTTGCAAGCCATGACCAGCCCCCGCTGGATCCTTCGCGGCCACGGTCACATCCGCGGGTAGATGTCGTCATTCTTCCATTTTCTCTATTTGATCCTTTATTGATTTAAAAGTTGACAATGTACATACATTATAAGTACAATTGGTTATGCATTTTA
>CAZFSX010000213.1:0-5186 GCA_964522115.1 uncultured Pseudobdellovibrionaceae bacterium
TCTTACGATGGGTAAGCGATTGGCTGTTTCATAGTTTTCTCGAAGGACAGATAGTTTTTGAAACGTATTGGTATAGGCTTGGAAATAAACTAAAAAATTTTGGCTGTTGTACTTTTTTCCAATTTTTTCTTGATAGACTTGGATTTGTTCATCCAATCCCATGGAAAAAGAATCACTGTTGGCCGCAGATCCCCATTCGTCGCAGAAGACACAGGTCTTCATCCCTTTCAGTCCCATGCGATTGGGGCAATCATCCACGACGGAAACAGGGATTTTGAAAACCTTTCCCCCAAATTTTTGGCGGTAGAAGTCTCCGATGGTAAAATAAGGAAGACCGTTCCAATTTTTTTCCATAGATTGATCCTGGCTTTCTGTTTAGAGACAGTGGGAAGATCGTTTTTATCCATCGTTGCAAGGGGGTTCTTCCCGCGCAACTTGGGGGAAAATACTTGCTGTTCTTTCAGGCTTCAAGCATCTTCTGAAGAATCTTTTTTAAGGAATGGACCTATGGGAATCAAGTGGCAAGAAAATGGTTATGAAGTGGTGATCACTGCAGATGGAAGTCCTAGTTTGCGCAGTCTTGCCATTCCAACCCTGGAAAGTATGCACCATAGTGGCGGAGCTTTGAGTGAAACGGAATCCATTTATACTCCTGTGTTTCGTCAGGTCTTGGATCTTATTCCCCAGGCTCGATTTTTTTCCTTGGGATTAGGCCTTGGATATAATGAATGGATATGGGCTCGTGAATGTCTCTTGAGTGGGTATGGTTCTGCGGAAACAGCCCAGGGGCCAGGCTCAGCTGCTATCCCGATCCGTCGAAGCAGCTTGGTGACGGTGGAATCACAGGATTTTCTTTCTCAGACTTTTTTGAAACACCTTCGATCGCAGGAGTTTTCTCAGGAACATCAGGATCTTTTGGAAAGAATTTGCGGCAAGCCGTCCTTTCAGGAAAGCTGCAAAAAAGATAATCTCCCTACAAATATGGAAGAGTCCCCGCGGGAAATTCAAGAGAAGACGCTTCCACAACAATTGAATCAATTTTTAAGTGACGCAAGTCAAACTGCAGATTGGGTCTTAAGTGGTGCTTTGGATGCTTCATGGGTGGATTCCTATCGAGGAGAATCTTTTCATGGAATTTTGTATGATGCCTTCAGCGCAAAGACCTGCCCTGATTTGTGGAGTGAAGAATTCTTGACCTTGTTTTTGCAAAAATTGGCGGCACCAGATTGTGTTTTTTCCACCTACGCATCTCGAGGGGGATTGCGACGGACTTTAATTCAACAGGGCTTTCGAGTTTTTCTTCGCCAGGGATTTCAGGGCAAGCGCCAATCCACCTATGCCGTTCGAGGGCAATTTGCCGATCCCACTTTCTTGACTGACATCCAAAAAGTTCATCGCCCCTAATGCAGTCCGACGGACCTTGCCTTTACTATCCAGTCTTTGTACAAATGACGGAAGTATTTTTCAAAGGTCTCTTGGCGCAGTTGGTAGCGCGTTCCCTTGACATGGGAGAGGTCACTGGTTCGAGTCCAGTAGAGACCACCAATCTGACGAATACTTCTTCTAAAAATTCCATAAAAATGAAAACTAAACTCAAGGGATTTATTCACTTCCGAAGCGGCAGTGAAGTTCTTTAGTATGCTAGATTCAGACCTGATTCAAGCTGGCTGCTTTTCAATATTTTAGATGCATTTGGATTTGCCGCGATCTTATGGTTCAAAAACTGTTACATTTTTTACGTTGAGGGCTAGAAATCTCAGCCAATTTAAAATTTATTACGGTTTTATGGATGTGCAAGCAATTCTAACTACTTGGATTCATAGTAAGTACAGACAGGGACTTTCTTCGTCATTGGTGTCAGAAAATTAACATCTATGAAAATCTTTTCTACTTATGTATCTTACCCCAAGTATCCATTGTTCAGTTTGATAATTTGGGAAGTTCTTCCCACAAACTTTGGAACGATACCAAATTTTTCCCGAGGAGCATTTATGCGCATTCTATCTCACGGTCTGTTGGCAATTGTCCTTTTATTAACAATTTCAGTCGAGGCAATGGCAAAAAATTCTGAAAACTCTCTTGCCATTTGTTACTCAAGAACCTTTACAACAATGAGCCGAGAGCAAGTTCAGTCAGTAATTCATGGAGAAAAATACGTAGAACTATCAAGTATTGACCTAGGGACGTACGGTCAAGTATCTGGTTTATCCATAACTGTGAGTGCCCAATCAATATTGTACAAGTCGTCAGACATCTCGGACTCAGAGATGGATTTGTTGAAGGGGCGACTTAAGAAAGCATTAAAGAAAGTAAGATATGGTTCCGACGATCGGGATATTAACTTTTTAGGTTGTTTGGTAGAAAAGAGTCTATAATAACAGCAGGCATCCTGCTTCGGCTGAGGTGAGATTCTGATTCAAAGCCCCACTTCCGAAGCGGCAATTGAGTGCGTTATTTTTTGATTTCCTCCAGGCGTGAATCCTTGTTTCTAAAGGGTTTGGCGGTCCAAAAATAAGATTTCTTCATAATTGAGTAGGACTCTTGTAGGGCATTTGAAATTTGGTTACTCTGCAGGGCAATGTCCTGGAGGTTTCGATGAAAAAAATGAATCCCGTCGATGCAGCTAAGAAGGTAGAGTGCAATATTCTATTCGGGATAGTCACAGCGGCTGTCGTCTTATGGAGTGGATCTGTTTTGGCTTCCAGTGGTCCAGTTATTAACTGTGATTCGCTTTTTGAAGACCCCAAAGAGGACGACCCCATCGAGAAAATGCTGGAATCTCAAGGGCCAATGGATTTGTCGTTTTTGAAAAAATATAAAATGACGGTTGCTGAAAAACTTACCCAGACATCGTCAAAAGAACTGCCTTTGGATAAAAGAAGAAAAGGATATGATGCACATCTTGTCGAACTTGCCTCCACAGAGTTTTATGATGATCGGGTTCCTAAGGAATTTGATTTTGTCCACAGATTGAGTCATCTGGATCCGCAACAAAGGGTGTTGGCCTTTGGATTCGACACGGATAAGGGCCTTCAGCAGATGAAACTGAATCCAGAACAATTTGCACTATCGAATCTTCAAGATTCAGATATGATGACTTTTGGAAAACAAGATCTAAAATTTATTCTGACTCAATATATGCTGAATCCAGGTGATGATCGATTGAACAATGCCATGTTCAATTCCTATTTAAATCAAGCCTCTGCTATGAAAAGATTTTTACAAAAACCATTGAATCAAAGGCCTGAAATGTCCGCCATTTTAAGGTCGAAACTTGTGTCTTCAGGACAATATGAAACGCAGAAACCAAATTTGCAAATGAAAGATGTCCCTGAATATGATTTGGGATATACAAGTGCTTGGATGGGGCGCGATCCTGATTTTATGCGCACACTTTCCTTGCTTGTTCAAAAAATGAAGGTGGGGGGAGTTCTTTATGTCACAGGTAGTTCTGATGTTCTTATAGATTCTCTTAAATACCCTGTGAATAAAGCCAAACATCAGTCAGGAGATATTTTCTCTTTGTGGTTACAAAAACATGCCCAGGGATTGCAAATTATCAATCCAAGCCACTTCTTCTTTATCATTCACAAAACCAGTGCTCAATGGAGCCTTCCTGACGCCGTTTACAATCCAGAAAAAACAGCGGAAGCTTCTTACCGAAGTTTGATTTTACGACCCACAGGAAAGGGAATCGTCTCTGAATAAAAAAACACCCTCGTCCATTCATCAGGAAGAGGGTGGTGTATTCAAGTATCTTTCTATTCGCACTTGCTGCTGCCGCAGTCCGCGCAGACGAAGCAGCCTTCTTGGATTTTAAGATTATGTCCACCGCAGCTGCTGCATTTGATCGTTTTAATTTCTTTGATGTAGGTTTTTAAAGTACGACCAATTGCCTTGGCAAAGGATGTGATGGTTCCTTCGCTCTTAATCAACTGGGAGACAATAAATTCAATGTCGGCTCCGTGACGAAGGGCTGTTGAAATCATTCGAGTCAAAGCTTCTTGTTCGTCGGATTCAAAAAATTTGCGAATATCCGTAAGAACCCATCCATCTGTGGTTTCTAGATTGTAGATCCCTGATTTTTCTTTGACCAATTTTCCATGCTGAACATGGGCAGGTAAATGCAAACTGCTTTGCTTCATCGCAAAAACTTCATAGGGATCATTGTCTAAAAGTCCAACCAAAACCACCCATTTTTTTCCAGCAGATGTTGTCTGGTGAATATCACAACTTAAAATCTTAGGACGAGGAATCGCCTTTGTTCTTTGGAATTCACTGGTATCATCATCTGATTTTTTAGAAGCAGAGCTGGATGCAGAAAGAACTGCTGTCATTGTACCTTCGCGGTATGAAGTACAACCCTTGATCGTTCCTGTTTTGTAAACTTCATAATAAAGGCGTTTAAAGTCTTCGTAAGGATAGTTTTCAGGAATATTTACAGTCTTAGACATCGCTGAGTCGATGTACTTAGAAAGGACTGCCATGGTTTTGATATGATCATCAATATTTAAATTGAACGTTGTCGCTGCCCAATCCGCTTTCGGATCCCAAGAGTGATGTTCTTCATGGTAACGGACGGCATAGTCCCTCACGCGCGATTCTTTCAAAAGCCCACGTGACTTATCAAACTTCCAAACATCACCTTGAAAAACAGTCATCAATAAATTTTCGTCGCCTTCTTTGATCCAGTTCCAAGAAGTCTCAGGTCCTTTGACCGTGAATGTTTTCGATTCCCAATTGATATTTTCAGGAGTTCCTAATCCTTCTGGAGGAAATGGCTGCATCACTGTGCGAGTGTAGTCAGCCATAAATAATGGCTCAAGACCGCCAGAGACATTGTTTGCAAAGACAGAACTATTTCCAGTTGGTTGAATGGATAACAAGTGGCTATTGCGAATTCCATGTTGTCGGATCAAGTCTTTCGTAGAGTCTTTCAGTTTTTCCACAAAACGACTTTTCAGATATTTCGTTGAATCAAAAAGAGGGAAAGGACCTTTTTCCGCTGCTAAAAGAGCCGAAGCTTTATAAGCTTCATTCATCATAAAGGATCCAAGTTCCTCTGTCAGTTTTAAAGCTTCTTCTGAACCATAGCGTACTTTCAACATCATTAAAGCGGATCCGTATCCCAAAATACCAAGTCCAATACGGCGCTTAGCTTTCAAGCTTTCGGCTTGTTCTGGAAG
>CAZFSX010000214.1:0-5166 GCA_964522115.1 uncultured Pseudobdellovibrionaceae bacterium
AAACAGTGCGCAGGTATGGTCAGGGTGTTCGTCTACTTGCTCGACTCGCGCACCACTTCTTTCATAAACTCATTGTTTTCGTTCATTTTCAAAGCAATTATATAGTTATGTCAATTCGTAAACCTAAGATTACAAAGTGGGTATTATCTCCTCATGCTGTTCAGCGCATGATGGAGAGGGATATTTCCACAATGGAAATAGAAGACGTTCTTAAAAATCCAGATATCATTCAACCTCAAGGTCCTAAGTACATTCTGGCAAAAGAAATTGGTTCGTCCAGAAAAGATAATTTAATTGCAGCAGTGGTCCTAGAAAAAGTGGAGAAAAATTTATGGCTCGTCATCACCGTCATGATAAAGTTTCAAAAAAAATAAAAGCCAAATTTCCTCAGATTTATGTTGATAAGGATGCCGATTTTGCTTCGATTAAAATTGCAGCAGGCAATGAAGCAAAATCCTACGTCAGAGACGGTTTTGTGTTTTGTGAAGATGACAAAGGTCAGATCATAGAAATACAAGTTCTGAATTTAAGTCTTTTAAAAAAAATAGCAAATGTTGCCTGATTTTTTTCGTTGAATTGAAATTGTGACTCATGTCTGAGGAGTGAAGCGTTACCTATATTTTCAGGAAGGACATTTACTGACGCTGACTCTTGATGGGATGTTCGTAGCAGGTATTAAGTTCCAGTTGAGTGATACACAGATTTTTATTGAGTACGACGGCATTCGCAGGCTGACACAGTTGAAACGTCAAAATTGAGTTCTCAGTATGCTGATTTTCTACTTAGCAGTGGGGGTAGGGGTTTCTCAGTCCTTCAGAAAAATAAACTCATTGTCCTTGGGGTGGTCGCACTCGCCGATGGCTCGATAGCCTCTTAGCCATAAGAAGTTCTGATCATTTCTAATATAGAATCCAGTCGGGTAAGTCTCATCATTTGAAAGCCGATCGCAAACAAAGTCAGGATGATCAAAAAGTATTTTTGCGTAGGTATTGAATTGAATACCAGAACTTGTCAGACGGTGGATGAGGTCATCTTTTGAGACTCCACTTGGATGCGTTGGTAGAGTCAGCGAGGAACGTTGATTGGAAAGAACTCAATGAAAACCCTGCGCACGAAGATTATCCATGGGCGATTGGCTTGATTTTAGAGAAGGCAGTTGTCATGGCGAACGAACTTGGGTACAGCCCCCCGACTATTCTAAGCAATGAGATAAGTATGCAAGAAAGCTATGCCGTTTCTTTGCTTAATGTGGGAGGCAAATACACTGTAAAAAAAGGATTTAAATATGATAAATTCGAAATTCACACTCATGACGGAGAAGTGTTTATATTTAAATGGGAGAAACCCGGAAAGTTAGTTCGGCAAAAAAACAACTGATTGAAATTGGTTGTTGGAGGATATAATTTCAATAGTTTGAGGCCCTGGTCATTCATCTGTACTTTCGGTAGCTCAATAAAAACGGCACAAGCTTTCATGGCGGTGCCGTTTTTGTTTGTGAACCTAAAATGTTGCCCCTAATTGAAAGTGGAACCATTTCATCAGTCATACAAATCAATTTCTAAGTTTAATCCTTTGAAAAAAAACAGAGGATGTTGCCTAATTATTTGCAGGTATCGAAAATATAAACTTCATCGAAGAGTAAGGAATGAATAATGGACAGAAGCAATGACGACAGCTTGCTGCTAAAACTTGTTGAGGAGCTGATCAAAAAACATCGTTGCCATACCGTGATTTTATATGGTTCACGAGCACGAGGTGATGCAACCTCATCCAGTGACTACGATTTGTTGGGAATAAAAAAAACTGGTGAAAAGTATCGTCTAGCTGAAAAGCGAAAGGGTGTTTATTTAGATATTTTTATTTCGCCAGAAAAGGAATTCAGAAAAGTAGGAGAAGAACACCTGTATATGAAGGGTGCCAAACTTCTTTATCAGCGTGGAGAATTTGGTGTAAATTTTCTTAAGAAGCTCAAAAAGGCCACTCAGAAAAAGTATCAGCCGCTTTCTGCGAATGAAAGGAAGCTTCGCCAAGTTTGGCTTCACAAAATGTATGATCGTATCCGTCAGGGGGATATTGAGGGGAATTACCGGCGATCCTGGTTACATGAGGCTTTGCTTTCAGAGTATTTTAATATCCGGAAAAAACGGTATTGGGGATCCAAGCAAAGTTTTCAGTGGCTGATGCAAAATGATTTGGCAACCTACAAACTTTTTGATCGTGTCTTGAAAAATCCATTCGATATGAAATTGCTCAAAAAATTGGTAGAACGGGTCAGTTTATTGAAAATGTAGTCCGTATCGAAATTCTAACAAAAAAACATTTATCAAAGGAATAATTGAACTCATCAATATTACGTAAAAGCGGAATTCAACTCCGTTTTTACGTGATTTATAATCACCCCCTTCATAGTAAGAAGGTCCATGTGTTTTTTGCTGGATCATAGAGCAAGCTTTGTTTTTGAGAGCATCCAGGACGAAGGGCTGTGATATTTCAATTCAAGGTCAATTTTGTTGTCAATGCTAGGTATTTGTTAAGAAAATACTTAAAATACCCGAAGAATAGAGAGATGAGATGGAATCATTTTCTATTTTTTTTCTTTGTCTTTTCAATGCAGTTTGCCTTTGCCGGTAACACTTGTAGTCCTCGTCGCCCAGGATTAGCCACAGCCATCGAGATGGCTCAATTTCAGTGTGAGAAAAAAAGAAGTTCGCCACAATGCCAAGATCTTTATCAAAAAATCAAAGATGATGGTGGGGACGTCTTTTCAAAGAGATTGCGTTGTGAAGTTGAAAAAGATCTTGGTGTTGGAGCAAAACTTTCGGTGTCCTATATTTCATGTATAAAGAACGGAGTTGCCGGTATAGTCGGAACAGTTCAAGATTTAGGAAAAGTTCTTGGGGAAAGTGCCGCAAAGTTTGTGATCTCTGTTCAAAAAAATAATGAAAGACTTAAGTTTTGCGACTCTCACCCAGAAGTGAAAACAAATATGTTTTCAACATATAATGCTTCTGTTCCAAAGCTTATGAAAATTGCCGTGCCGACCAATATAAATACTCGTTCATGTGCGCAACTAGAATCTGATTTATACCACGCTAAAAAAGCCAAAGAGAATCAACTTGCAAATGCTTTGGATTTCAAAAATTTTCAAAAAAATCCACAATTGACCGCAGATGAAAAGGCCTATCTGGATTTTAAATTTAAAAAACAAAATATTCCGGAAAATCAAGATTTCAGCTTGATCGCCTTGGCTGACAAATCCTTGAAAGATTATGGTATTCAGATCGATTGTTACAATCTTGAGGCTCGCGCGGCTTTAAGATGTGAAGCTTTATTTACATTGGCTTCCCTTGCTGTAGGTGGTGGGAAGCTTGCCCTGAGTGCACTTTCTGGATTGAAGGCCGATAGGTTTGCAATTCAAGTTTCCAACTTGGCACAAGAAGCAGGATCATTAAAAAATATTTCCGAAGCCGAAAAATTAAAGATGCTTGCTTCGGCATCTCGATTATCCAATGAAGAAAGAGTGAAGGCGGCACGATCATTATTGGGTAGAAAAATTTCAGAAGAGGAACAGAAAGCCATTGTGGAAGCTCATCAGATTGGTCTTGGTGGTGGGGGTAAAAAGTATTCTGCAGAACAACTGAAACACGCAGTCTTCTCATGCGTTCAGGTATAACTGGTGAGTTTGATGAATATGTCAAATCTGCCAAAATAGCTTTGGAGAAAGAAACAAGACTCTATCGAGAATTAGATCAATCCCAAGAACGTCAAAAGCAAATTGAAACGAAATTAAAATCCAGTGAAATAGGTTCCGATGAAAAATCCAAACTTCAGATAGAACATGCCGAAAATTTAAAACAGATGGAACGCACGCGGACGGAGCTTTTCGATGGATCTGATGCTTTGGCTCGAGCGGAAAGTCGAGTGGGTCATATATCACGTCAAATTGAAATTGCTCAGGTGAATGGTGCTGACAGTGCAAAGTTGCAGTTCCAACGTGCACAAATATTAAGGAACTCTGCTGAAATCAGAGCTCGTGGAAGCGACTTTACTGGTGCGACAAGAGAATATCGACTGGCGGCACAAGATATCGAGCATGCCCTGGAAAAGGGGCTTTTGAAAACTTATCAAGAAAAAGTTGAAGCGATTCGTATTTTGCAAAATGCAGCTTTAGAAGGTCATCATAAGGCTATCCAAGATTTAGCTTCAGAAATAGCAAGCTCAATTCAAAAAAGAAATGGAGTTGTTAATCTTGAAAAATTGGAGTTTCCATTACAATCTGAAAAATCAGTGCTTGCCAATCAACCCAAATCTCATTCGTGGGACTTGATTCAGAAGTACAGAGATCAAAATCTAAGAAAAGAAATTCTTAGATCGTTGGAGGATATGCCAGGTCAATCAAGGGAAAATATTAAAAAACTCGGAGATCAGTCTCAACCGATGATCGAAAAAAGCGATAAGATGCGAAGTGAGATTGAATCCCAATTGAGAAAAGAACAAGGCTCGCATCGCCTAGATTATATTCACCGTCTTTTGGAAGAACTGGAAATCCATTGATTCTTGTCCCTGGAAGGTTGCTTTCATCATAAATAGCCGAAAATTCCTAGCCAATGACCTCTTGGCAGAGGAAGAATTATTTTCTACAATTGAAATTCAACATCAAATTACAGCTTGGGACAACAATGAAATTAGTCAAACCACCAGCGCTTCAATCAGGAAACAATGTGGGGGTCATTGCCCTTTCAAATTCTGCAAAAGGATTAAAATTTGAATACCGCCAAAGAGCCTATCATCGAATCAAAGAACACTTTGGATGGAATCTTATTGAGGCACCTAATCTAGATCTTCATGTGGGACATGCTGCGGGATCAGTGAAAGCTCGAGTCAAATCTATACATGATTTTTTTAAGCGCAAAGATATTCATGGCCTCATGTCATTTTGGGGTGGAGCAAACTCCCATCAAATTCTTGAGTATCTGGATTATGATTTGATTAAAAAAAATCCCAAAGTCATGATTGGCTATTCCGACACAAGTTGTGTGCTTGCCGCAATCCACGCTCAAACAGGGCTGGTCACCTTCAATGGTCCCGCCGTGATCACTTTTGCCAAGCCAAATCTTCCAATTGAAACCCTTGATTGTTTCAGGTCTTTGCTGATGGAAAAGCCAC
>CAZFSX010000215.1:0-5142 GCA_964522115.1 uncultured Pseudobdellovibrionaceae bacterium
ACTTTCAGAAGCTAAGGAACGACTGGTGAGCTTGATCCTTTGAAAAACTTGCTCTGGCTTTTCTCCGATCGACAACAATGCTGCGGCAAGGGCGGCCACCATCGGAGTTGATTGAGAGGTTCCATCTAAAATTTCAAAGCCATTGGACTTTTTATATATACTGCTGCGAACATACAAAGGAAAAGATCCTAAAATTTGCAAACCAGGTGCCGCAACATCCACGCTTCCATAATTGGAAAAAAAAGACAAAGCTCCATCTGGCCCCATGGACCCCACACACAAGACTTCGGGATAAGAACAGGGGCCTGGCAATCGCGAACTTTCATCGTTCCCTGCGGAACTGACAATCAGAACACCCTTCCCCGTCAGATACCGAATCACTTTTCGTAAGAAAGAAGAATCACGAGTTGGAGGCCAGGAAAAGGACATATTGATAACTTGAGCACCCTGGTGATGTGCATAAATCAAGGCTCTGGCGACAGAATCACCTAAGCTTGTGATCATTCCTTTTTCTGCATTTTCCTTGGGACTCATCAACTGAGCCATTTCGGAATCCATCACCGAATTTGGAATCAATAATCCTTGAAACTTTTCATCAAGAACTCGGACGGGTAAAATTTGAATTGGATTTTTTTCTGCTCCAAAAATTTTTTCAGTGATCATGATCACCTGCGAAGCCACATGAGTGCCATGGCCATGGGGATCTTTCACATCTCCGTCTCCGAAAACTCCATTTTTTTGCAAAATGGCTTTCACAAGATTCCAACCATAACAATCCCCTGGATATTGATTTCCATCCAAGTCTTGATCGGCATTTTTGGAACAGTCCTGTCCATTTTTTGCCAATGAATTGCGAATCCAAGGATGTTGCACATCCAATCCAGAATCCAGAATCGCCACAATCACAGGTTTTAGGGAATCCTTAAAAATGATTTGATTGGGCAAATGTAAATCTTGACCGACCGTCGCCTGCGCAAAGTACGGAATACTTCCACTTAAATTCAAACGCTGAGGCAATCCAATGTTTTTGAAAGCCCAAAAATCTTTCGATTCTGGAAAACCAAAACCCCTGATGGTCGAATCTGCTTTTTGGGAAAAGGAAGATTCTGTAAAAACAAAAATCATGGAAAAAACCATTGCAGGAATAAAAATGAATTTCATCCAAAGAAGCATTCGTTGTTTCATTTAAAATCCCCCCTGACCTTGCAGAATTTCTGTCGTGGATATTTTTGTTTTCTTCGCCAGAAGCTGAAAAAGTCCCTCATACTTTTGAAAATCTGGATCCTTCTGACCCAAAGGAAAAGAAAATGCGGTCGCTTTTCTTTCCTCATCCCCTTGACGAAATCCTTGAACGTAAACGAAAAAAATCAAATTGTCTGATCCCAAAAATTTTTGAAAACCAACATCTCCCATCACTTCGATCAGGGCTTTTGCGGCTTGCAAATAAATTTCATTTCTTTGAACAATATCGCTGGAGGACGTTTTTTTCCACTCTTCGACGGCGAAGAAAAGTTGTCGCATATCTGAATGCAAGCAAGGATAGGGTTTCCAATTGTACAAATAACTTGATGGCACAGAGGACTCATTGGGGTTTTGATGGCGATTCAAACATCTTTGAATATATTCAGGGTCTGCTGTCGTGATTGTCTTATACAACTCAGGAAGATCCATAGACAGAAGTCTTTGCAGTTTGGAAAACCCCGAGGGTTTCACCATGGTGCTGGCTGTGATTTTATAAAATTCTAAGCGTTGGGTTGTTCGAAAATTTTCTGGCAGCAACCATTGCTGACGAAGCTTTTCAGGATACAGATCCGCATATTTCTTTCGCAGTTTTTCCAAAACCCGAATGAAACCGTCATGAGACTCCTGCCATCCAGAATAAACTTCACTGATGGACCACGTGGAGGGAAGAGAAGATTTTGGATTTTTATCCGAAGCGATCGACATCCATCCCCAATGAGACCGACCCCACGGAGTCCATGCTGGATTGGGAGAACTTGTGAATTGCAAACGAAAGTAGGGAGTCTTCAAAAAGGCATTCACCACATCATAAATGAACCTCAGAGGTTCAAAGCCCACCAGACTTCCCACCTCATCCCGCACCAGCTGAACGTGATCTTCTTGAAAGCTTGAAGGTTCTGGAAAATCCAAGCGCATTTCATGATGCTGAGTTTGATTTAAAAAACTTAACAGTGGAATTCTCCACGTCGTTTCGTTTTTGACAACCTGATGCTGCAATCGGTATTTGGGCAAGTTCTGGTTCAGCCAAAAATCTGACTGATCCATCAAAACCTGTTGAATTCCTTTTTCACAAATTTGCAGATTTTTATCTTTCGAAGAAGACCAGTCTTGAAATTCACAGAAGTAAACACGTGTCTTCACATCTTGATCCTGTCGATTCCAAAGATTCTGAATCAGGTCGATATAATAATTGGCTGTGAACTGTGTCCCCAATTGTCCACTGCTGATACTTCGAGAATAAACTTGAAAACCCTTTTCTGTTCGAATCAAAGAGATCTGCCCCAAGGAAACTTTAGAAACTTGCATGGAAAAGTTTAAACTCTTCAGTTGCTTCTGAGGCTCTAACTGCAAAAGCTGTTCAAGACTGGAGGTGATTTGCCAAGCGCCCCCTATCCCCACGGAATCGGTGATGATCAATGTATCCCCATTTTTCATTTCCTTCAGAAGTCCAGACAATCCCTGCTGCGAAGAGGGAACTCCATCAAGCACTTGCTGCGCATCCCTTGGAAGAGCTTGACTGACTTCTTTGATCCATCCAGGAATCCACACGGAAGAAAGTTTGGTATCCCATGCCTGTTCCACACTGGCCACGGCACGAACATGAACATATTCACGCACCAAATACATATCCGCTCGGATCGATGGAAAATATTGAGTGATCCCATCCCAGGATAAAAATTTTCCAAGGGAAATCCCGTAACTCATTTGATCGACCAACTGCAAAGGGGCATCACTTCCGTAATAAGCACCTGTCGAAAGACGACGGGAAACAGAGCCCAGTAAACCTCCGATATTTCCTTCAAAATGAGCGACCCTTTTGTAAAGGGGTTGATCAGGATGTTCCTGCACATGGGTTTCAATGGCCTTCTGCCAATCCTGAGCTTGCTGATGAATCACGGTTGTCGGTGTGCCGTACTGAAGTTCTTGAACTAGACGATCGGATAAAAACTGCAAAGCTTGATTTTGTGTTTCAATCCCAATGAATCTCAAAATATTTTCAGTTTGAAATAAAGATTCCACCTCTTCATGCTTGTAAATGAAGGGAAATCCATTCCATGCGGCCTTCGTGACACGCCCTTGTTGAACTCCTCCATCAACACTTGTCCAATCCAAGCTTGGCAATTTTGAGGGAGAAAATGTTTGTAAATCCAGTAGTTGGGCCGCTCCTGCAATCCTCCACGGAATCACTCGCGAGATGATTTCCTGAACCTCTTCAGGAAAGGGCGCTTCCGTAAAAATGATTTTCCACTGCTGGGGGCTTAGCTGTAAAATACGACGAAAAATCCAACGTACATCTTCGTAGGTGCTTGTACGAAAGGAATCCGCCATGGGATGAGACAGACTTAAATAACCAAAACGATTGGACATCATTTCCGGCTGAAATCGATTCACACTTTCTGGAATGTACACCAAAGACAGGACCGCAACCAGTGCCCGATAACTTCTTAGGATTTGTAAGGGAACAAGGGCCTGTCTTCCATCATCTGTCAGCGCGGTAGGAACTTGGCCTTCGGTCAAACCCATTTTGTATTCAGGGATTTCTGTGACAAACAATCCTGAAACGATCACAGTGTCTTCGGATATTTTTTGAGTCCACTTGGAAAGATCGAGTCCCTGTTTTTGTTGAACATAAGAAAGAAAATTATCCATATGAGTCGCGGAGGAAAACTGCAACTTCATTCGAGGATAATATTTATGCAATGGAACGCGGTACCCCAACTGTCGCATCAATCCATAATTCAACATGATCGTCGGTGTGATACGACTGACCCCCACCTGGAAATATCTTCCCTTGGAATCCTGAGCACGGAACCTTAAAAACAAATCATTCGATGAAAGAAAATCCTGTTTCGGTTGAGTCGCTAAAACCTTCAACCCCTGGGGATCATCCAAGGAAGGAAAATGGGAAGAAGGTGTCGGCGCTTGTTGTTCTTTGGAGTGGGAAAGAGATTGGCTCCAAAAGACATCGTCTTGGGGTTCTAACTGCGAAAGATCGATCTGTTGTTCCTGCTGCAATTGTTGAGCTTCACTGGATGTCAGCACCTTGCCCTGGTAAATCAAACCAGCCGCAGGAAGGCCTGCCCCTGCATGGTCGACAAAATCCAATGTTTTTGAGATAAAACCCGCCGATGCGCCGATGGCAAAAAGAGAGATGACAAATAAGACGAATCTTGGCACTCGGATCACTCATTCCCTCCAACCGATAAGCTGGCCCATTTATAAGCAAATCGAGTGGGAAAGGCAAAGAAACATGGCCTGAAATGTAAGATTTGCTTGCTGTTGGTACTTCCATTGATGATGAGTGATCAGATTTTAATTAGAGATGATCAAAGTCCATAAGGATCTTTTCGTAGAGCATCGAGTTTTGGATCCTTTGAAACAATCTCTTCAAATTGTTGATCTACAAGTTCCACAAATTCTTTCATTCCAGGAAGTGTTTGATAATCCACACCCTTATGATCAATAATCATTTGCGTGTACTCCAAAATTTTTTCAATGATATTCATGTAACGATCTTCAGGGATGCCTAATCGTGGAAACTTGGACCATGTTTTGTAAAATTCGATTAAATCTTGATCCAGACAGCTCATTTGATTAAATTTTGACTTATATCCCAAATTTATATTTGATTTCATGAGTAGCGCATCATGATAAATTGAAATTATTTTTTTCCCTTTTCTAATTTTATCTTCTGATTTACTTAATTCTAAATTTATTTGGAAAAAGTAATTTGATTCCACTCTTATCTCCCGATAATATGTATGTTATAACCATTTCCTATATCGATATCAGGTACAGATTTTAATATAATTACTTGATATCCATTTCTTTCTGCTGAGTGTCCTGTCATATTTGATAAATTATATGCGTCTACTTGATTTCTATTCTTTAATAACTTAT
>CAZFSX010000216.1:0-5141 GCA_964522115.1 uncultured Pseudobdellovibrionaceae bacterium
CGATCTTAAAATTAAAATCTTTGTTGGTGGTCAGCCATTTGAAAAAGTGTTGATCACTCAAGATCGGTATACTTTTGGTCGAGACACTTCAAATGACCTGGTGATCAATACAGATCCTTACGTCAGTATGTTTCATGCTGTCTTCTATCGCACACAGGGTGTGTGGTGTGTGAAAAATTTAAGTGACAAAAATGCTCCAACTGTGAACGGAAAGCCAATTGCTGATGTTCAATTACCGGCCAGTGGTGTATTTAGTGTTGGCAAAGTGCGAATTGAGTTTGAAGTTATCGGTCATACTTCAAATGTAACATCGGCTCCAGCGCAGGAGGTTCGCTCACCTGCGCGAAACATAAGATCTGAAAGACCAATGCAAGCATCCCTGAGAACTAAAAAAAACAACCCATTGATCCTGTGGACCGTTATCGCTATCCTGATTTTAGCAGTCATTTATTTTTGGACTGAAAAAGAAGTACAAAAGAAAAAGAAAATAGGTTTACGAAGCGAAATTGAAGTTGCTCAGGATTTAGAAAAATCCGAAAAAGCAGTCAGTGAATGGAATGCAGAAATTGAAAAAAAAGGTCTTAATACCCCTCAATATAAGAAGGCGCAAGAACACTACATGAAAGGATTTAGAGACTTTCGACAGGGACAGTTTGCCAGATCCATACAGTCATTTCAGGCAGCTCTTGCATTTTACCCAGATCATTTGGGGGCCCGTCGTTATTTAAATTTAGCTCAAGTCCGGCTAGATGAGTTGACTCAGTTTCATATGAATTTAGGCCGTCAGTATCGAGACAAAGGGAATTATACCTATTGTGCCAATCATTTTAAAAATGTCCTTCGATTGCTACAAACTGAAAATGAAGCTCTTTATAATGAAGCCAATACATATATGAAAGAATGTCAGGTAAAAAGCGGGAGGTTAGATGAGTCGTCTGATACTCCGTAAGAATGGTCTGGATATTCAACAAGTTTCCTTAAAGACGGGGATTGAGTATATCGGCGGTCGTGATGAGCAATGCCAGATACATTTAAATGCCCCAGAGGTGCCAGGAATCTCCAGACGTCATTTTCGACTTTTTTATGATAATGACCAGTGGAAAATTGAAACTGTTTCTAGGCACGGAAATGTCTATTATCGAGGACAGGTTATTCAGTCGTTATTGCTGAGCCACGAAGATATCATTTCAATTTCCCCTTTTGAAATTCAATTTCTTGAAGAAAATAATAATGATTATCCAGAGGCTTCGCGGAACCCGGGTGAGGTGCCGTCCTTGGATCAAGAGGACAAAACGAACGTTCTGTCCATGCGTACAACAGGGATTTTAAAAGCGCGACATCTTGATGGGACTGATCTTGGGACTTTTGTTCTGGAGGGTAATTCGTGGATTTGTGGACGGGAAACCTCATGCCAAATATTTATTGATTATTCGAAAATGAGTCGTCGGCACTTTGAAATTCGAAATGCGGGTTCAGAGTTTGTTATTCGTGATTTGGGAAGCGTCAATGGTACCATGATCAATCAACAGTTGATTTCATCGGACTCGTGGAGCAATCTTCGAAGTGGTGATACGATTCAAGTTGCAGATGTTAGCATTTTATTTGAAGTTCGCGATGCTTTGTTTGATCAAAAGAATTTAGATGTGTTAGAAATTCAAGACGAAATCAAAGAAGTGATAGAAATTGAAGAAGAAGAAATCCCTGCAGTTCACTTGCCGCCAACCTTGGATCAAACTCCAAGTCTGCGAAATGGGGGAAGTCGTTTGCCTCCGCAGGGGGTGACTGGTTGGTGGGAACAGAAAGATCAAAAACAAAAGAGATTTTTTGTCATCATTGGTGTTGTTATTCTTATTTTCTTAATCATGATGCTGCCGGATGATCAGAAGAAGCAAAAAAATAATCCAAAAGTGAATTCAGAAAATGCACCATCCAATGCAACTACATTCACGGCAGAACAGAAAAAGGAATTCGATAGTATTCTTGATAGAGCAAAAAGTGAAATTGCATTAAATAAGTTTGATGTTGCGTTACAATCTCTTCATTCTTTGCATGAAAAAACAAAACAAGTTTCCTACGAGGGTTCAAAAGAGTTAGAAATTATTACGATTGAAAAACGAAAGTCCTATTTGTTGCAAGTGGAGTTAGATCAAAAAGAAATAGAAAAGCAAGATAACCAAAAGAAAATTGTCGAACAAGTTCGCATTTGTCGTTCGAAGGTGAATTCTTTGACACAGCTGAAAGATATCGAAGATTGTTTAATGCCAGTCATCACATTGGATCCATCCAGTCCAGATATCGAAAAATTGAAAAAAGATGTTGAACAACAAATTACGGATCGACAACTGAAAGAAGTTCAAAGAAAAGATCATCAGCAAAAAGTCCAACAACTGAAATCAATGTATCAGAATGCTATGAATCAGTTAGCTCAAGGTAAGCCGAAGTCAGCCTTGGAATCTTTTCAAGTCGTGACTCGTTCGACATTGCCTGACCCTGATGATCTTAAAGGGAAAGCAAATAATCAAATTCAGCAAATCAAAAAACAGCAATCGACCCAAATGTCTTCTTGGCTTAAAGAAATTGATAGTTCAAAAAG
Source organism: uncultured Pseudobdellovibrionaceae bacterium (assembly GCA_964522115.1). GTDB lineage: Bacteria > Bdellovibrionota > Bdellovibrionia > Bdellovibrionales > Bdellovibrionaceae > CAZFSX01. The sequence goes on from CAZFSX010000216.1 coordinate 2,594, forward strand.
CAGCGGTGATTTGAAGGGAGCCTACGCCCTTCTGCTTAAAGCACTTCAGCAAGAACCTGAAAATGAAGAGTTGAGAGTTAAGCAGCAACAAATTTTGAATGAGTTAAAAAGAAAGATGCAATCAGTTTTTCAAGAAGCCATTTTGGAAGAAAATATTGGAGAGGTTGATTCCGCCAGAGCAAAGTGGAAGAAAATTCTTGAGAGCAGCGTTCCTGATGAGGATTATTATAAAAAAGCAAAGCAAAAGTTGAAAAAATATGAGCCTGTATACTAAGTCATTACATTGGAGGAGTCAGAGCTTTCGAGGGGACCATTATCTTCCTACCCCATCCGTGAAGTTTTACGAATCAGCTCAATGTCTTTCAATTTTGATTCCATGGACAGGTCAAGAACACTTACAAGCAACTCAGGCAGCTCTTGATGATGAAATCCAAAAGATAGGGTTGAATCAGCAGGAGCAAACAACGATTCAAGCTTCAATCACGTTCAGTTCATCCAGTGAAAAGCAATTGTACGATATTGCTCAGAATATCAATCAGGAAATTTATAATACTTGGAATAAAGAGAAGCTTCAATGTTGCATTGAAATGGTCTTATTGCTTTGGAAACCTGATTATTTAGCATGGGTCAATCTTTCTAGCCTTCAAATGATTGGTAAGAATCCGAGTCAATCGGAAATTCTTTCAATCCCAAATCATCTTAGTATGTCAGCGGGAAAGCAAAATTTGCCAAGAGTCTTCCTTGGCGAAGGGCGACTTCAGATGTTTTCGATGGGAAGCATTCATTTCTCTGATTGGAATGCAGTTCACTTTCTTCAGGGAGCTTCGATTCCTTTGGTGATGCAAATAGTGAATCACGCGCAATCTATCAAAGAGTATCAAAAACTTATTGAAGTGAATTCTCTTCAGCCTTTTTGGATAGGCTCTTTAAGTCAAGATACTTCCAATGAGGGTGATGTCGTAGGTAGTATTCAAAAATAGCTAAATTTTGCAATTCACCCTCATATTTTGCATGGTAAAGTCCACTTTTTAAATTCAATCTTGCCATCCGTTCTTTAGTCAGTTGAACCCCCCATAAGTGGAGAAAATGTTCTTTCATATCCTCGTCCGCGGCATTTTTACCCATATGCTGAAGAGCATTGACAAGGTCACTTTGGCAGAACTGGCGAAGCATGGAAGGGATGTTTTTTGATGTATTTGCACAGACATTTTTTTGATCAAAATGCTTAGACTTTGCCTGATCCATAAAAAATTTTGAAACATTTTTTAAGTCTGGCATCGAGTTCATCCATCGTAAAATATCTTCTTGCTTATCTTTTCGAATTTTCATCAAAAAAAGAAGATCCAGAATCAAAGGGTGGCATCGTAGACTAGAGCAAGATTTTTGTAAAAGTGGAATTTCTATCTGCGGGGAAATTTCAGCCATAATCCTTGCTAAGTCTTGTGAAATTTGTTCATCCGTTTTGTAAGAAAACTTAGTTACTTGAAATTCTTTGTAAATTTCTGAATCCTTCATTGATAGATCTTCATCCCAGTCAACATTAAATATGGTGGATGTATTTTCAAATTGATCGGTCAGTGTATTGAATTTTTTTGGAGGTTGATCAAGAATCACAAGATCTGGACTTTGAAAAAATGACTGACGAACTGAATTGGAAAGTTGCCATGATGACCATGCTGATTCAGATAATGTTCGACGATTCTCTTTCCATGGGGATTTTGATGACTTAAGAGTTCCTGCTAATGAGTATCCAATGTTTGGATGAGGAATTTGTAGAATTTCAAGGACCGTTGGGAAAATATCAATTAAGGATACTGTTTCATCAATATTCCAATGAATTCCTGCATCTCTTGGTTTTTGGGGTGGTTTGATAATGAATGCAACTTGGGATCTTTCTCTGTGAAGATTCAAATGTAAAAACTCATCTGTATGTTTTTGTTCAAACGATCCTTGTAGCCCGACTAATATAATCGTCGAATTATGAAAAGTATTTCGCTCTTTCAGTTGTTGAAAAAGTTTAAATAAATTTTCATCGATTTCTTCATTTTGACTTGTGAAGCGAAAGGGGCGAACTTCATTCATTTCATTGCGTGTTTCAAGAAAAGGATAACTTTTGTCTGAAAGGTAGATCACAGAAAAAAAACGACCATTTTGATCTTTTTGCCAATCTAAAAACTCATTGATCAACTGTCCTGCTGGCTTGAAGACTTTTCCGCGTTGAATAGAGTCATTAAAATATTCAAATCCTTGATGCAGACCTGATTTTCTCATGATGGGCGAACCTGATGAGAAGAAAGATGTTCGATACTTATTTGAGTATAAAATTTCAGGAAGAGTGATGGCTGATGGAGGAAGGATATCCTGATTGTGGTGAACTTGAGTTTGAAATGGGTACAGACCTGTTAAAATAGACGACATCGAAGCCCGAGAACGAAGGGATGGTGTCATGGCATGGGAGTAACGAACACCTTCTTGGCATAAAATTTGGAAACCAGACTTTGGGGTTGTCGTGGGTTCGCCTGCGCAAGGCAAGTCTGTTGCGCTAAGC
>CAZFSX010000217.1:0-5094 GCA_964522115.1 uncultured Pseudobdellovibrionaceae bacterium
CGGCTAGGGTGCCTTTCAGCAAATTCACAAAGCTCACGGCGAAACTTTTGAATTTTCTCCTTTATGGCAGGGATGTCGGATGTATCAATGCTCATTGTAATGCCTGAATGATCGCGAAGCTTCACATCAACTTGATCCAAAGCATCTATCGATTTTTCTAAAAATTTCTTTTGTAACTGTCGCAGAGCCTGACTTGTTTTTTCTGTACCCAAAGTTGTATGCGCTGATTTGGCAGTCCAAGAACCATCATCATGCACTTCAATCAGTTTCAACCGAAAGAGTCTTTCCATCGCAATATTCACTTCTGAAGCGCTGAGCCCCAGGGATTTGGCAATCCATCGATTGTTTTTCTGAAATCCATCCACTTGCAAGAGCTCAAGAATAGCAAAGTAATACCACTCAGAGATCAATGCGAATTGATCTCTTTGCAATTGCATATAGGCTTCATGATCCTTATGACGAGCTTGATTTTGCTTTCGAATTTGTTTCAAGTCTTTGTCAGTTAGATCCAAGACCTTGGCGATGTTTTGTTGCAATTGAGAAGTCATTTTTCGTTGTCCCCTTAAGATATGTGAAAGGGTCGGAGCTTGAATATCAAGCGCCTTTGCAAAAGTTCGCAAGGAATAGCGTGGATTCTTTGCGCAACGTCTTGTCAGCTCTTCTTGTAAGAAGAGCCGGAAGGATTCACTGTCTTGATCAGATAAACTTGCTTTTGTTTTCATGGATCACTTTATAGAAGAGTCCATTCGAAAACGCGAGGTCATTTGCTACAAAGTGTAGCAAGTGTAGCAACTCAGGTAAAAACTACCTAGATTTTTGAAGAAATCTTTTAAATGAATAGCGCAAAGCAACTTGCCAGGGAATGGAAGTATCCGATACCTCAGGTGAAAAGGTTATACATTATCAGCGAGATTCTTCATCATGGATATGCAAGTCATCAATAGCATCGAGTTTGTCATTCATAAAAGTCTTCATAATATTGAAGGTCAATCAGATTTGGATCAGAAGGTATTTGAAGCCTATGTCAATTTTTGGAAATGGATCCTTCGTCAAGATATGAGCTATTTCAATCAAGCAATTGAGACTCTTCAAGAGAACGAAGTACTTAAAAAAAATCAAGCGCTGTCTTCGCCATCAATGAAGGCGATACGGAATATGTTGCATTGGATTTCCTATTTTAATCCGATTCATAGGTCTGTGTTTCAAAGCTTTTATAAGAAAGAGTTATCAAATCATAATCAAACTTCCATTTTTTTGGATCAAGAGTATGAATTTTTGAACTTATTATTAGCCCAGCCCGGATTCAGTGGGGTGTTTCATTCCTCAATGCAATTCAATGATGCATTTCAAAAAATTTGGAAATTACTCTCATTGCGCATTAATTGTGCAAAAAATCAAAATGATTTACGGATTCCGGACAGTAAAGAAAAATTAATTATTCATTTAGATAGTTATGAAGTGCTGACAAAAGATGTTCAGATATTTAGTGAACCTTTATCGAAGGCATTCCACCTTTTATCACAAAATCGGCTAGTTTTTTTTGAAGACTTTCTTTTTCATTGTTTTGGAATTCCTAATTATGATCCTGAAATTCATTCGACAAAAATAAGAAATTTAATTTCACGTATCAAAGTGATGCTTCCTTCAACATTAAAAATAAAAACAAAAAATGAAAGAATTTTAAGCTTAGGAGATTGGTCGATAATTTTCATTCAAAATCAGAGTGAAATTCAGCAGTTTTTAAGGCTATCACCTTCCTGGAGATGGTTGTTGTGTGAACTGATTGATCTTCAAAGACTAAAATCAGAAGTTCGTAAGATAGATATAAAAAAAACGACAGAATTACGCTTACTTCAAAAAAAGAAAAAATACACAAGAAGTGAAGTTGAAAAAATTTGGGGTGTTTCAAAAGCCACCGCTAATCGTCGAATTCAAAAACTCATCGTTCAAAGAAAAATTCGGAAGTTTGGTGATGGAAAAAATAGCCAATATGAATTTTGATGCGACTCATTTCTATCGACTCATAAATATTTTTTGTGATTTCTGAGAATTTTTAACTGTGACATAAGACTTACAACGAAAAGAGGTCATTATGTTTAAAAAGATCCATTTAAAATATTTGATGTGCGGGTTGTTCAGCTTATGGATGATGTTTCCATCCTCATCTTATGCTTTAGAATCTGTAGCTAGCGCTTTTAATTTTTTAAAAGAAAACTCGATATATTTAAATCGAACAAGGCCAGTTGCCAAATTTCATATTCTTAGGACACCGACAAACATTGAATTTCTTTTGTTTGATTTTAAAGAAGCGCGATCAGGAACCAGAGTTGAGTTGGTTGTGAACGGTGAATCTAAAGGTCTTGTTACACTTGTCGACAAACTAGCAACAACTTTTTTGGTTCGGGTAGAAGAATCTTTGGATGCTTGTGATGTCGTTGAATTCCGCTTAGTGGATGGCATCAGCGCTATGATTGAGAATGTGAAAGTTATTTATCCTCATGCTCATTCATCTGCGCCATGGGTTGTGGATACATTTGATCAAAATGAATGTTCAACAAATGTAGATCCTTGCTTGAGAGAGAATGCTCAAAATATTCCCTGTGAAAGAGAAAGAACTAAAAATAATAACAACAATAACCCCTGTATTTCTCAGCCAAAATGCACATCCAGACAAGCCCCTGTTGTAAAATCATCTGAATCTAGTTTTTTTAATAGAAATCCTATGCTGAAAGCTGCGGAGGCTTTTTTGGAGGATTTAACTCAGTTAAAGAAAGTCTATAATACCGATCGCGGACTTTATGCAGAGTTTGATACTTCATTTTCTGAATTATTGTCTTTGACCGCGGTGACTGTTAGCAAGCTGAAGGCAGATTCTGGAAATCGAAAAGCGCTTTGCCATCTCAATGATGAAATCAAATTTTCCAAAGTTTCAGATAAGGTTACTGGGGAATTATTAACAGTGGATAAAATTCGATCGCTTCTCATCAAGATGGGGAAAGATATGGAAGTGATTGATCGTATGTGTCGTGAAGAAAAATAAACAAATACAAAGGAGTTCTAAATGAAAACATGGAAAAGATTTTGCTGTGTATTGGTAACTTTCATCAGCTTATCATCAACGGCTCAGTATTATCGAAATGAGGATCCCTATGAAGGTTCAGGTATTGAATCCACGCCATCAATGGGTTCAACCAACAATTCAAGTTTTGACATGGCTTATTGGAAGTCGCTCTTGCGAAGTTGCAATACTTCTCAGCAGTTGGCGCAACGTGCTTTTGAACTGGTTGAGCAAATCAAGAAAAGTCTGACGTATGCTCAAAAAGAAAGATATATGTCACCGATCATTGTTGCTGCAGGAAGATTGTACGCGACGGGATCTGCAGGTCAAGTGACAAACAAGGGTGTACAAAAACGTCTGGATAATTTAGCAGCAGCTATTGAAAATTGTCAAAATATGGATTTTTGGGATGAGTGGATGACAATGGAAGCGATGAGACCTGTTGTTATTTTATTATTAGAATTGAAAGAAAATATTGTCCGCTTAAGGCAATAAAAAATTTATTAAGGAGTTGATATGAAAAAATTATTATTAAGTTCTCTAATTATGTGTTCCTTCGCTGTTCAAGCTCAACAGACATTTCCATGTCAAATTATTTGCTCATCGGCAAAGCAAGTACGTCGACTTGTTCGCGAATTAGAACCTGTATTAACAAGTAAACAAGCTCTGCGAATTTTGCCAAGAGTGCGAACCAGTGCAGATAATGCTATGCAAACTGCTCTTTCTTATGGAGACGCATCTGAAACGACACGCCAAGCAGCCCTGCGTTTGAGAGACTCTATTCAAGATATCCTTGCTGAACTCGAGAGACTTCAAGAAGTGGATATTGCTGAACATGCAGCGACACAATTGCAGCAAGAACTTTCAACAATCAATCGTAACTTGAACTAAGTAAAATTGAGGAAGTAGTTAGTCATGAAGTATTTTTTATGGATTGTCCTACTTCCTTTTTTTGTTTTTGCAGTGAATGACAAAGATCCTTCACTTTTACCACAATCTCCCAGGACTCTTCTGAAAAAAGGGCTTCCTCGTCCTTATATTCAGCTTTCGAACTACAGCAATCAGTGTAAGAAAAGAGCACTTGAAAAAATGGGATGGTCATTTCATTCGAATCAAAATTTTTCTTTGGATTTTGAATTTTCATTTGCAAAAAAAGATTTGCAATTTCGATGCAATGAAACGATCAAAAATAAAATTGAATTACCTGATGATATTTTAGAGGAAAAGAAAAATCAGCAAGAGCAGAAAAAATGGTTTGATCAGATCCTGTTGTCCAAGCAGACTCAGTGTCTTTTTCAGTCTGCTTATCATGCAGCTTTTGAAAAGTCTTTGAAAAGCATTGAGTCCAATTTTTTTCATTTTTTTTATACTTTGCAATCGGGAGAAATTGTTCGCTTGGATTATTTATCGAATGAGTGGAAGAAACTGCAGTGTGATTCAAAGATGAGCTGCTATCAACCTCAAGCCGGTCGTCTTCATCATGCCATGGAGGCCTTATCAAAAACTTGGATTGCGACAGATTGTGCCGTTGGATCTCAAATCCTACAGTATATGTCGATTTGGGAATTGTTTGGAAACAAGCTTGCAGCGCTTGAGTTTTCAGAGAACCAATTTCTCATGGGACATTGGGATGATATCAATTCTTCAGAAAGTGTTTTGTACGGCTTGAAATCCGATAAGGTCATTTCAAAAAATGGGTTGAATTACCTAGCCTCTGGGAAAGAAACCTTTATTGGCTCATCTGGATTTATTGGTGCTGATAAACCTGAACTGGTTGATGATAAGAACAATGCCAATGAAAACTTTGTTTGGGTTCGAACAACTCAAAAGGCTCTAAGCGATTTTCAAAATCAAGGGGGAGACGTAGGGTATGACTCTCTTTTGGAAAATATTTGGGAAAAGGGAAGGCATCTTCATCGATCTGAGTTGAAAGGTATCTTGTCTTTAATTGAATCCAACGAGCTCCATGATGATGTGGATGAATTAACTTTACGATCCGCGATCTTAAGAAAAGCTCGCGAACAAAGCATCATGCC
>CAZFSX010000218.1:0-5080 GCA_964522115.1 uncultured Pseudobdellovibrionaceae bacterium
TACTGATGATGAGGGTTTGTATTGGCAGTTGGATTCCTTTCAGTGTCGCGCCTCAAGCTCAACAATGTTTATGAAGGAGTATGATTACGATCCAGCCTATCATGTAGTCACTTTGGTTGGAGCTGTTGCAGAAAAACCTTGTTATTCAATAGGTGGAAATTCTGGATCTCCAGTTTTAAGTCAAAATGGGCAAGCGAAGGGAATTGTCTATTTAGGGTTGAATGAAGAAGGAGCTCAGGAGCGCCTAGAGAAAATGTTTCAAGCGATCAGCTTAAAGTATCAGCCGCATGGATCTTACATGAGTCAGTCATCTCGAAAATTTAATTTTGTTGGTGTCTCGAATTTTGCTTGTATTCCATCATTGCATGGGGGTGTTCTTTCTAAAGATTGCCATACCCAGCCATTATCAACGGGGTCAGAGAAGAAAGAATCTTCCCTTCAGCGCATGACAGAACTATTTCGTCGTAGATATTTAAAAAATGAAGCAAAAAAAATTGAAAGTTTAGAAGTGGTAAGAAATGGCTTCCGTTGGAAAAGCAAACTGGAAATAAGCTTCGAAAATGAACGTGGTGAATTCGTCCAGTTAATGACGCCAGTTTGTTTTGTCCCTTCTCATTGGTATGTAAAGCCTGAAGTCAAAGAGACGGATCCTTCGATGAAGAAAGAATATATCCGGGGATATGACTCTTGGGACTTCAACTCAAGAAATCGAGATATTTGGGCAAAGTATCCTGTTGAGCTGAATTCAGAAAGTAGCTTCAATCTTTGGATTCGTAAGCCGATGCAGGCCATCTATGATCAAAATTTGGAAGTCAGCTTGCATGAAAAGCCTTCCATGGAATGGACGGGATGGGGTGACTATTCATTTCAATTTAACTTTGAGCTTTCCCAACAAAGAGAATTGAAGTCAATCACACTCAGACATCAAAGATTTTCCTTGTCCTCGGATTCGATGATTGAAATGCCTTCCGAAATACAGCTACAGCCTTGCGGTCCATCAAGTCCTTAAAAAAGGGGGCTTCCGATCTGATTCAACACAGGAAATCATGTGCCATAACATCTCTTTGACCTTCAAGGTAGATTAGTGCTCAGATCAGAGCCCTATCATTGAAGGAGAATGTATGGCTGTCGTTGAACTCACTATGGAAAATATTAATCAAGAAATTCAAAATTCAGAAATCATGTTGATTGATTTTTGGGCTCCATGGTGCGCGCCATGCCGTCGTTTTGCCCCTGTTTTCGAGGCCAGCTCAGAACAAAATACGGATGTTCGCTATGCAAAGCTGAACACAGAAGATCAGCCTGAAATTGCCTCTGAATTTGGCATTCAATCTATTCCAACGATTGCAGTGTTTAAAAAACAAGTTTTGATTTTCATGCAGCCTGGAATGATTCCTGATGATGCCTTGAATGATCTTGTGGAAAAAGTGCGAGAGTTTGATGTGGAAGCAGCCATCGCTGCAGAAGAAGCTGAAAAAAATAAAGGGAACTAAATCATGAGCGCAGTGAAAAAAACTCCATTGGCAGATCGTCATGCTGAATTGGGTGGAAAGATGGTTGATTTTGCTGGCTGGTGGATGCCAGTGCAATACAAGGGCTTAAAAGAAGAACATTTGCACACGCGGCAGGCGGTTGGTTTATTTGATGTCAGCCATATGGGGGAAGTGCGCGTTCGAGGCCCTCAGAGCCTTGCAGCATTGCAGTGGCTTACGACAAATGATGTTTCGAAGTTGGAAAATGGACAGGCTCATTACAGTCTGCTTTTGAATGCGGATGGTGGAATTGTGGACGATATTATCGTCTACTGTTTGAAGAAAAGTGAAGACTACTTGGTCTGCGTGAATGCCTCGAACAAGGACAAGGATTTTCAGTGGATGTTGAAGAACAATCAGGGGGCATTGATCACCGATGAAAGTGATCAATGGGGACAGATTGCCGTTCAAGGTCCTAAGGCCATCGCTTTGTTGCAAAAGATTTTTGGTCAAAGTCAGGATTTCGAAACGGCCTTTCGAATTTATCCAACAACATGGAATCAAAGTCAGATTTTCATTGCGACCACGGGATACACGGGTGAAAAGGGCGCAGAAATTTTTGTACCTGCGGCTCAAACTGTGGCTTTATGGAATTTATTACTGGAAGCAGGACAAGAATTCCAGGCTGAGCCCATTGGGCTTGGAGCCAGGGATACTCTGCGAACAGAGATGAAATACAGTTTGTATGGTCATGAAATTGATGATCAGACGCATCCCTACCAGGCGGGTCTTGGTTGGGTCGTCAAACCCTCTGCAAAAGATTTTATGGGAAAACAGGCAGCTCTTCAGCGAAAAGAAACTTGCCAGACGAAGTTGGTGGGTTTTCGTCTGACAGACAAAGGAATTCCGCGTCAAGGTTATGACGTTGTTTCTGCAGATGGTGCGAAGATTGGGTATGTGACCAGCGGGACTTTGTCTCCTAGTCTTGGGGAGTCCATTGGTATTGCCTATGTTCCTCAAAATTTAGCAGCGGTAGGTTCAGAAATCCTGATCGACATACGTGGTCGAAAAGTTTCTGCAAAAGTGGTTGAAACGCCCTTTGTGAAAAAGTAAGTTTGTATTTTTCAAGGAGAGTCTCATGGCATTTCGTTTACCTGAAGATTATTATTACACAAAAGAGCACGAGTGGGCTCAAGTGGATGAAAACATTGTGACGATTGGGATCACTGAGTTTGCTCAGGATTCTCTTGGTGAAATCGTTTATGTGGAACTGCCTGAAGAAGGACAGAAAGTCACTCAGGGCGAACCCTTCGGAGTTGTTGAAAGCGTGAAAGCTGTCAGTGATTTGTATGCTCCTGTATCTGGGACTGTGATTGAAATCAATTCGACATTGAATGAAGATCCAAGTGTTTTGAACGATGATCCTATCAATGATGGTTGGTTGATTCGTATCGAGATGGATACAGAAAAAGAGCTTGCTGCGTTAATGAAAGCTCCTGATTATAAAAAATTGATTGCGGACGCGAAATAATTTTTGTAAGTTGCCTTCTCAAAATCAAATATGTGCTATCGCCCCGCTGGTGAAATTGGCAGACACGCTAGGCTTAGAACCTAGTGCCGTTAGGCGTGGGGGTTCAAGTCCCTCGCGGGGCACCAATTCTAAAAATCCGACCCAAAAGGTCGGTTTTTTTTTGCCTTTTTCATTCATATTTCCGGGTTCTTTGCATTTTGCTATTTTTTATTTCCGCAGCGGAAGCGGGAAGAGCTTGATATCATCCAACGCTTCATCGCTTTTGGTCGTTGAGCTCTTCTTCTATTTACTTAATAGCTTTTTCTGCTTTGGTTGATGGTTTAGGTGTCTTACCAGCTCCATAAGGACCATTCATGCCCATGCCAAAACCCATCGGTACGCTCATCCCCATTCCATAACCTGGTCCATTTCCAAGATATTTTCATCTTAAATGTCTTATAAAGGCTTTTTGCTAGACTCCTTCTATCCGCATAAGTTTTAAATTGCTTCTTATGCGGATAGACTCATCCTATCCGCATAAGTTTTAAATTAATTCTTATGCGGATAGGAAGTTTATGGAATTCATAGGTCGCGATGCTGAAATGAATTTACTTGAAGGTTGTTATCAGAATAAGTCTTCATTTATAGGCGTTATTTATGGCCGACGCCGCATCGGAAAAAGTCGCCTCTTATCAGAGTTTATTCAAAAAAAAATAATTTGTGGTTTGAAGGCCTTGAGGATGCTTCAACAGAAATGCAAATCGCACATTTTTAGGAGCAACTGGCAAGACAAACAGGAAATACGCTCTTGCTCAAAAGTCAGATTCCAAATTGGAATAGAGCCTTTGATATTTTAACTGATATAATTTTGGCAAAATCAAAAAAGAAAATCTCGTGATTGTCTTTGATGAAATTCAATGGATGGCAAGTCAAAGAGCTCAGATGTTGAGTCTCATCAAATACTATTGGGATAATCAATGGAAACAACATAAAGTCTCATTGCTTCTTTGCAGTTCTATTGCATCATTTATGGTAAAAAAGTGATTCGTTCAAAAGCATTGTATGGACGCATTGATTTAGAGTTAAAACTGCAACAGTTAAGACCAAATGAAGCCACATTATTTCTTCGTAAACACTCATTGCACGAATCTCTTCTGTATCAAATGATATTGGGCAGAGTTCCCAAATACCTTGAGCACATTGATCCACGAAAATCTTTTGAAATGAACATCAATCAAATTTGCTTTCAATCGAACGGAATTATGGTCAATGAAATTGATAAAATATTTTATAGCCAATTTAAAAAATCCTCTCTGTATGCTCGAATCGTGACATGTTTATTTTCTGGACCAAAAACCATGAATGAAATTGCCATCTACCTCAAAATAAAAAGCGGAGGTGGGCTTAAAGAATATCTGACAAATCTTGAGCTTGCCCAATATATTGGATCAGATGTTTCGATAGATAAAAAAAGCAATTCTAAATATAAGCGATATTTTTTAACTGACGAGTTTCTTTTGTTTTATAAGAAATTTATGGAACCCAATAAAAATCAGATCCAAAAAAATCAGGACCTTGCTTTGTTTTCAAAACTTATCAAGCCGAAATGGAGTCCATGGTTGGGGTTGGCCTTTGAACGATTTTGTATGAATAATGCAAATTATTTATCACAAAAAATGGGGTTTCAAGATTACCTGATTGGATACGGTCCTTATCACCAAAAGGATCCGGGCCTTCAAATTGATCTTCTCTTTCAAAGAAGTGATAAAGTCATCGTCCTATGCGAAATGAAATATTCAGATCAACTCATTTCTAAAGAGATTATTCCCCAGATACAGTCCAAAATTGATCGCCTCAGATCCTTTAAAGGTTACACGATCGAAAAAGCGCTGATAACAACCTACGGAGCAGACAAGCCGCTGACCAAAGAAAAATACTTTGACTATGTCTTGACGACGGAAGATCTGGTTGATTGACGGTTGCCCATGATGGATGTGAACAACGCCGAATCATTGAGTTTTACACATAAATCGGCCCGCGAATGAAATACAATTGAGCAGTAGATAAAAATTATTTTATGCTCTCTGTTTTGTCACTT
>CAZFSX010000219.1:0-5048 GCA_964522115.1 uncultured Pseudobdellovibrionaceae bacterium
AAAAGAAAGGTTCCACTTCCGCACATAGGATCAATCAGAGTCGTTCTTTGCAAATCAAGAAGAGGAATATCTTTAATTAAATTCCACAGACAAACACTGGCTAAGGTTTCTCGCAAAGGAGCCTGCGCCGTTAGATTTCGATAACCTCTTTTGTGGAGATGTTCTCCTGTGGTATCCCAAGAAATTTGAAATTGGTCTTCAAAAACACGAACAAAAAGTTGAATGGGGGATGAATTTTGAATTTGAGATCCAAAAACTTTTTCAAAAACAGAAGCTATCCTTTTTTCATGATTCAAACGACTTTTCGAAGCCGTAATATGCAAAGAAAAGGGACCATCCACTTCCTTTTGCAACATTAATTCTTTAATTTTCTTTTCTAAAAAAGAAAACTCTGTGCAATGAAAATCAGTCCTTCTCCATAAAATACGCGATGCTGTTTTCATGAAATAATTGAGCTGAAATCCGACTTCTAACGGAGCCTTCAATTGAATTCCCTGGCGATCAACAATCTGGAATTCGAAAGGTCCTGACCAAGGTCTTCCATCTTTTTCTAATAAATACGACCAGTGATGTTTTAACTCCAAGGCCACAGTTTCTAAAAGAGGTCCCTGAGCAACTATAAAAAAGTCTTCAAGCTTCATTTTGCTCACGTCCTTTCAAAAGGTCTTCCCAACTGCTGACCCCCAACCATCCTGGATAAGCTTGAAAGAGCAATAAACTTAATCCGCTCATGATTGGCCCAACCCATAAAGCCCACTGAATTCCCAAAGAATCTGTCAACAAACCCGACATCGTATGCATCGTCACGATGGACAAAGATGTGATGGAAACCATAATACCCAGATAACGATCCGTTTGCTGACGAAATAGCCTTGCAACTAAAGACATCGCTAAGGGATAAAATGGCGAAATCGAAAGACCAGATAAAACTAAAAAGAGGGGGTGAATCCAAAGTCCAAGGATCACGGTTCCTACAGTCAAAATAATCGAGGCCTTTAATAAGTCTGACACATTCCACTTAGGATGCCAAAAAACAAAAAGAAGTCTTCCTGAGAGCATACAGACAAAAAATAGACTAACTTGCCGAGCGGATTGGATCACAGACCATCCATGAATACTTTGCATATAAAGAGACAATCGAGTACTGACCAAAATTTCCGTCACGACAGAAAAGGCTATTGCAAAAGCAATGACAAAAAATCCCTTAGGCAAAACTGAATTTTTATCTTTCCACGGATCCAAGCTTGATGCTTGTGAATCTTCTATCGAAGTTTCGTGAACTTCTGATGATGTCGCAAAAGTTTCGGGTTTTCCTTTGGATAAAAAGGAACCTAAACCGACGATCAAAGAAAAACTCCCACAGACAAAAAATGCATTCTGCCACTTCCCAGTACTTTCTAAAATCCAAGACACCAGAAGAGGAGCTAACAGACTTGCCATTCCATACATACTGTGCAAACCCGACAACAGACGTTGAGCCCATGGCCCATCCGCTTCAGACGACACCAAAACATTCTGAAGAACACCAAGAACTCCAACACAAAATCCAAAAAAGATGGCCCCAATTAAAACTTGAATAAAATGATTTGATGTCGCGATAATCATGAATCCAACACCCATCAGAATATTTGACCAACGAAAACTTTGAAGACGACCAACTTTTTGAATCCACTTTTGAGCAAATAAACTTCCAACAATTCCCATGGCACTGGAAACAGAAAAAAATAAAGACCCTTTTGCATTGGATAAATGAAACTGGTTCAGAAGTTCTGAAAATAAAGGGCCCCTGGCATTATCTGATAATCCCAGGGCAAATAAACTAATGTAGGCGCCAAAAATAATGGGCCAATAAATATTATTCTTCTTTTGCATTGGCCGACTTTAGCACACTCATCATTTCAAGTATATCGGTTCTTCGAACTGGATCGACACCAAAAACCTTCTTGCCAGCACATTTGAATAAAAACCAAACCTTTTCCCAACCCTGAGGAAAACGACGGTCAAATACAGCACAAGTGAAAGCCTCCTGAGCCATATAAGGAGACCGGATATCCACTTTGTCTCGCACAAACTGGCGGAATTTCCTACTGGCTAAGCGGACTTCGTCCACATTCAATGTTCCATCTTTATCCTGGTCGAATTGCCAAAATAAGGACTCCACATAATAAAGAACCGTGGTGATTGCCCGAAGATCACCAAAATCATAAACTTGAGAAGCAAATCGATCCGGAGCCACAGCAACACGCTCCAGTTTTATAAAGAAGGACGCCCATAATTGAGGAGTCCATGCATGAGACTCTTGCATCAAACCCGGCAAAGACCCAAAAAGTTCGGAAAAGTTTTTCTGCACATATGATCTAAGACAAGCTGCTTGAACGGTACGATGCTGAAACACATCCAAATGATCTGTTAAACATTGAGATGATTCTAATCCCACATAAAGTTGCTGCGCTAAACTTCGACCTCCTGAAAGCATGAAGGTAAATATTTCGGCACTTTCTTGATAGCTTAAGAAACTGTCACCATTCCCTGAAAATGTAAAAAGGTTTGCTTCGACAACGGTCCGTGCCGCAGCCCCCTGACTGCGACGATCAAGGAATCCAATCCAAACGCCCAAGTCATGAAAATCTTTTTCAAGCTGAGTGAAAGATGCAGCCGTCATTTCATTGGGTAAAGTATGATCTTGATTTTTTTCTCCGTACCCCCAAAAAAAGAATCGGGAAAGAGTGCGTAACTGATGAAACATTGTCATCCCATGAAAGCTGACCTGAGCTTTGGATGTATCCGCAGGGAACTGCAATTGAAGTTGATTCGTCAACAAAATGGGATGACTGGACTGGTATGCCTGCTGAAAGTCAGTCCATGACTTTTGAGCCAAACTTGGATCTTTACTTTGCAAATACAATTTTTGACGAGCACTTAAGCTTGTCTTTTCCTTTTGAAAATTTGCGAAACTCATCTGACTTTCTTGAGCCGGCAAGTATTGGTTGATCTGAGACTGAATTCCCCACCAATATTTGTATTCTGATCTTAAGAACTGCAAATGATGACTTTCAATTCCGCGGGTGGATTTAAAATACTTATCCTCATCGATCTGACGATCAATGATATGAACAAAGATTTTTTTGTATGAATTTTGAATTAACTCTAGACTGATGACCTCTCCGTTCACTTGAAAGTGAAGATATCCCAAATCATAAAGCTGCTTCAAAACAAGATCCACAGATTCCCAAGGCAAAAACTTGTCTTTTGCTAAGGCCGGACTGGTTTCGAATAATGATAAAATTTCATCGATGTATCGACCTAAGCGTGCAACTTGAGTGACATCGTTCAATCGCAAGTCCGGTTTTTCAAAATAAAATCTTAGTCCCACACGATAAATGGAAGTGACTTGTTTCAGGGCTTTATCCAACTCTTCTCGTTGAATCAATTGGGCAGAGTCTCCCCAGAACAAAAGCTTCACAGCTTCTAAACTAGGTAGCCACTTCACCAGAGTCGTCAATCCTGAAGGTTTAAGTTCCCCACTAATGAAGTGATGAAAATCCACGAGCAGTTGTTTTCCATCCACAAAATCATACTGACCTTCTTGAACTTTCGATTTGGAAAAGATCTCTCGCAGACATTTTTCAAGGGTGCTCAAGGCAAGATCGATATCATCATCCTTGATACTGTCTTTTGGTTTTCGGAACAGCAAAACAGGAAGGTGCGGAGATAACTTTTGCATTTGAGTTTTTAGAAGATAGAAAATCTCTTTGGATTTTTGAATTTCATCGACGGAAACTTCTTTCGAACTTCCTCCAACAAAGCCCACCTTCAACTTCATCAAACCAATCAAAAAACTACTTTCAATTTGATTTTCTTTTAACAGATATTCGTTGAAAAAATCTTGAAGTTCTTCGGCTCGGTAAATACCTGGCTTTTCTCCTTTGACGAACCTTGAAAAGGAATTCAAAGATCGATCCATACAATCAAATGCTGAAGCGACACTTTCATCTGAATTTTGCCCCTCAAGGTAGGCTTGAAAATGAACTGGAATGTTTTTAACACAGGACATTTCCCCATCCAAAACGCTGATTTCTTCCTTGCTTCGGCCTCGTCCTTTTAAAAAACCACAGCCAGAAATCTCTACAACAGAGATCAACAAAAGCACTTGAAGCAAAAAAGTCCATCGACGATCAAAAAACATATGAAACCCCTAAGCTGAGTTGATCGTTGTTTTCATAATTCATCACTTCCGAGGTTCCAGCATCAGCCAAAGATTTGACCAACATCAGATCGGAGGAGATAAGCCATGATTTGTTTAAACGGTAATGAGCGTTCATACGGATTAGATCAAATGAGTTTTCGTCAGTACCACGGATCCACTGCACTGATGTCATAAATCCAGTTTGCTTTTTCATCACAATTTCCCAGCGACCTTGCAAACTGACAGCATGCTGAAACAAAAAACGTCGCGGCAAAACTGTCGAAGTCTGGGCGGAAGCACTTCCTCGAGCGCGCACTTCTCCACCTTCAATCGAAAGATAGCTTCCCATCAATTGAAAGTTGTTCTGCTGCCATTGAAGCGAAGGGCTTAAAATGGTACTTGGACCATATTCTGCATAGGTCCATGACTCATCTGGAATTTTTGCTGATCCAGAATTTTCTCGGATGGCAGAAAAAGACATTCGCAGGTTTTCCCATGTCCAAGAAGTGTCTAAGGATGATAATTGACGGTCATAAACAAAAGGCAAGATATCCATTTGAAATTTCCGAACAGGAATGGAAAAGGCTCCTCGGACAGCAACTCCAAGCTGGTGGCTTGGTCCATAGGCTTGTGCCAATTGAAAAAAAGGACCTCCATCCAGATGTCCCCAAAAAGCACGAGCGGCCATATTAGGTCGAAATGCAATCTGTGACAAATCTGGCTTGATAACATTGTACTCAACACCTTCTGCTTTTTGAGGAGTCAATCGAACGTAACTTGGAGGTGCATGAAACCATGGATTAGATTTTACAAAATGCCCCTCATGAATTTCAAATAAGGCTCACTGATCTGGAATAAAATC
>CAZFSX010000220.1:0-5017 GCA_964522115.1 uncultured Pseudobdellovibrionaceae bacterium
ACCGTTGCAGAAATAGATTTTGTAAATCCAACTTCCATCGCAAATCAGAGACCAACCAAGTCATAGTTTCTGGTTGAAAGAATGAAAAAAAACTGCTGACCTGAGTATGAGAATTCAAACTTGACGAGCTTGTACCTGGTTTTTCATGGAAGGGAGCAGAAATCAAATGAAGCATAGATTGAGTCTTACCCTTGAAATTCAAAAAAGAAAGCACTCATCGCTATGAGTCGTTACAGGAAAGACCTTATCTCGTGGGCGATGTACGATTGGGCCAATAGCGCTTTTGCAACCACCGTCATGGCTGGATTTTTTCCAGTATTTTTTAAATTGGTTCTTTCCAAAGACGTCGACCCAACACTTTCAACAGCCAGACTTGGTTTTGCTATTTCTATTTCAAGCTTGCTGATTGCTATCTTAAGCCCTTTCTTAGGAGTCCTTTCCGATTTGCGCGGCCTTAAGAAAAAGCTGACGTTATGGTTTATGATGATTTCTATTTTGGGCTGCATTGGGCTTTCCTTTTTAGACCAGGGGCAGTGGATTGCAGGTGCTTGGATTTATGGCTTGGCATTCCTGGGATTCAATGCAAGTTGTGTTTTCTATGATTCTCTTCTACCCAGTGTTGCTAAAAATCATGAAAGTGATTTCGCTTCTGGCTTAGGCTATGGCCTTGGCTATCTTGGCGGAGGTGTTTTGCTGACCTTGAATGTCTTGATGATGACCTATCCCCATGTCTTTCAACTCGACAGCCCTCTATCTGCAGTTCGTGCATCTTTTGTCAGCGTGGCAATTTGGTGGATTGTCTTTTCCATCCCCTTTTTTCGATATGTCCAAGAACCCGAAGTCCGCATCCATATTCATATTCTGCCAGCCTTTCGACAAAGTTTTCTGTCTGTCCTTACAACATGGAAAAACCTGATTGGTCCCCATCGGAATCTAGGCCTGTTCCTTTTAGCTTACTGGTTGTTTATCGATGGTGTTTACACGGTCATGACCATGGCCGTGGATTATGGAATAGCACTTGGATTTTCATCTGAAAATCTGATTGCAGCACTTCTTATCACTCAATTTATTGGCTTTCCTTTTGCTCTTCTGTTTTCAAAGCTGTCAGAAAAATTTGGATCTAAATCTTTGATTCAATTTTCACTTTTAATTTATAGCCTGACAGTTCTGGCATCGATTCAGATGTCTAAGGCTTGGCATTTTTATCTTTTGGCCGGCATGATTGGAATGGTCCAAGGAGGAGTTCAAGCCCTGAGTCGCAGCTTGTTTGCACGAATGATCCCGGAAACTCATGCAGGAGAACTCTTTGGATTTTTCAATCTTGTCGGAAAATTCGCTTCCATCTTGGGACCTTTCATCGTTGGGCTTGGCGCCTTGATGACTGGAAGTTCAAGATATGGGATGCTTGGACTGTTGATACTTTTTATTCTTGGATCAGGGCTTTTAACATTCGTGAAAGAACCTGAAAAAAATTCAACATGAGATACAGACAATGAAAAACACTTCGACTACAACGACTTGGATAAAAAAAAATCAATCCGAACTTCTTCTTTCTCTCTGCTTTGGATCAGTTATTGCTTTGTACTTTCAACTGTTCAAGCCACATTTTTTATTTCACTGGTATATTCTTCTTGCTAGTACGGTGATTCTTCGCTTTTTCATTGGTACTCGATGGGAAATTCCCGGATTACTTTTAGGATCTGTTCTGCATATGACGATCTTACAACTCGCGTTTTTCGATACTGAAAAAGATCCATCTGCCTGGAAATATTGTTTTCTAACCACACTGATTTTACTGGTCAGTACTGGTTTCGTCTTAAGTCTTTTGCAAAAGTTCAAAAAATTCATCTTCCCCGCCTGGGGCTTTGCAGCTGTTTTTGTTGGAATCATCTATTCCCTTCGTGGATTAGAACAACTTCCAGGTACCGGAATCCCCTATGTTGTTTCCATTTTAATATGGCCCTTTCTTTTAAATATTGATGCCATTCACAGAAATAAAAATCAGCACTACAAAATCCATGAATTTCTGATCACCTTGTGCCCACTATGGTTTGTGGGACTTTTTCAAAATATTCCGACAGAACCAGGACCTGACGCCTTTCGAAAGTCCTTAGCCCAAAATCCTTTGGAAAGACGCCATCATGGTAAAAAGGCCTTGCTTCTACTGATAGTCAGTCTTTCATTTGTGCTCATTTTAAAAATCTATGAATGGCTTTTGTATGGTGGCGTTCTTTTTAAAATCGCAGCCTTAGAATTTGTTCCCCCTTGGAAACTGACTGTGGGCATTGATTGGAAAGGCAGCACTGGCCCTTGGAATTTTTTCTTTTCGGTCAGTGCCATTGTCATCCACATGTTTCTTTATTTTATTTTAATCTCAACTTTTGCAAACTCTGTGGCTCTTTTTCTTGGTTTCAAAATGAACATGAATGAACGACTTTCTGTCGGTTTAAAAATGGCCCGAAGTTGGAATCTTTTGATGCACTATTTGAATCATCTGGCAAAAACGATTTTCTTTGAACCCGCCGTTCGTTTTTTAAAGAAGATACGATCTCGAAAACTTCGAAACTTCACAGCCGCCATTGTGACAATTTATGCTTTTGGAATTTGTTATTTGGTCTTTATTCCCTATGGTCGACTTTTCACAACGGAAGGAATCCTCACACAAAGATTCTTTGATCGCTGCATGTATTTGATTTTGATTTGTGGTGTAGCCTTTTTTCGTATTTACGGACCGCGGGTGAATGAAAAAACATGGCAGGGTCAAATATTAAAATATTTAATCCCCGCCCTTATGATTCCCATCATGGGAATGGGAGTCCTAAGCCTTTCCAGCTTGCATTAAATTTTGACCATTCCATTTCCAACAAATCTGCCACCAAAATAAGTTGGAACTTTAATGATTCCACGATGTGGCTTTCCTCCAATCAGTCCATGCAAGGTTGGAAGTTGCTCAATGGATGGCAATCCTGCAGAATCAATGGCAACAGCTCGAGGTTTGATACTTCCATAAAAATGTTGAGCAGCAAAACGACCGAGCAACATGATTGTAAAAAAGACTGGCCACTGTGTTTTGATCGGCTTTAAAAATTGAATTTTATCTGAATCCAATCTGTAATGAACACCCTCCAGATATTCAGGTTCCTGATAAGCTTCCTTCACTAGGATTCCTGTCTCTTGAATTTGAAAATGAAGAGGATTACAGATATAGCCCTCATAATCGAACGTTCCATTTTTTTGAAAACGCAACTTCGCGGCAATCTCAAAACTCTCGGCAGGAAATTTTTCAAACTCTGTTTTTTCCAAAAGCACAGCCACTGGCATCACGGCCTTATGAATTGCAATGTAAAACCAAGTGCATGATGAATAATCATCTCCAAAAAATGGGTACATGGCTCGGTAACAAATCTGGGCTATATCGATATAATCTCGGCCTCCGAAATAGGAGAAATTTAAATTGATCATTGAACCTTCCAAGGTTTGAGACACTGAAAGACCTGCGCAACAACCGGATCCATCACAGTTCGCTCCATGAAGGACGTCATTTTTTTCTTTCGTATTTGTTCTTGAATACTTTCTGGCAACTGAATCCAGCAAACGGGCAGACCTGTCGAAGCTAACCATCGATTCATTGAAATCTGAAGGTCAAATGATGACGAAGGATCACAGGAAACAATAGGAATGGAGACCACCACAAGTTGAGTATTTGCAGCAAGTGCTTTACTTTGAACATCTTTCAATTGCTCTTGAAAAATTTTAATCGTTTCTTCCATTTTCAATTCTGAAAGTTCTGATGAATTCACACAGTATTTTTGATCCGTCATTTTCTCATGCAATCTCAGATCTGAATCCAAAACAATTTCAGTCCCACTGACGACCCATAAAAGCTGATCCAATTTTTGATTGAGCAAAACGTCCGAAGCAAGTTTTGCTTGTTGCTGAAAATCATTTCCTGCGATGCCGAAATTGAGTAATTGAAAATTTTCATCTGGATGATGAAGATCTAAGGATTGTTCTTTGGAAACTTGCCAACCCATAAAATCGGAAGAGCTCAGTATCAATTGTCTCAGAAGATAGGGAAAAGAATCAGCATCAGCAAAGCTGAAACCTTCCACAAACCATCCACCCGTCACAGCCCATCGAAAGGTAGACTTTCCCTGCATTTGCAAACTAGTTCCCTTGCGAAAACCAAACTCATTCAATGAAATATTTCGCTTTTGAAATTCTGAATTTTCATTTGAGGTTGCAGAGTGCACAAAGAAGGATCCCTGCTTGTGTAAATTCAAACTGCTCTGGTAGGTTTGAAAAAACCGGCCCTTGGCCCAATCACTTTTCCTCAAAAAATATTGGGATCCCAAAATAACTAAACATCCAACAGCAACAACAAGCAAAAGATAACGATATTTCATATGGTCCATCATTCCACAAGGCCAAAGAATGGCAAGAAGAAAGTCGAGAACACATCCACCTGGGGCTTGGACCATTGCGAGAAATCAAACTCCCACGGTAGAATAAAAATAAGGTGTTGAAAAGTAAGCACATTCTTTTCTTATTGTGGTTATTTCTTTTTGGTGAATTAATTTTTCACCCCCGTCGTTATTTTTCTTATTCATAGGAATTGCAACAGTATTACGTCAAAGATGGAGACACACTTTCTTCCATTGCCAATAAAAAATTACGCGGCCCCATCTATGAAAAGCAAGGTGGCATTGATCGTATTCTTGAATTGAATGAACATCTGATCGATGACGAAGAAAAAATTTATCCAGGACAAATTCTGACTCTTCCCGTGACGGCAGTCAGTGATCAAAAAAAATCAAATCCCCCAACTGCTCAACTTCCTCAACCAGCTCCCCCGGTTGAGAAAAAAGAAAATCCGATTCCACCCGTCAGAAAAGTTGCCACCTCGGAACAAAGCTCAACACTTCGACCACCACCTGCTGCGAAACCTGAACCCTTTCGTACAAGTTTGATTCCACGCTTGGATATTGGTTTTTTTCGTATCGATTCCACAGACACT
>CAZFSX010000221.1:0-4999 GCA_964522115.1 uncultured Pseudobdellovibrionaceae bacterium
AATACAGGGTCCTTGAAAGGAGTGCTGGTTTCAATAGATCAGGCTTGTTGGATGACGCCGGCCAAGGATCCAGAACGTAAATTAAGATATACCTTAGAGGCGGTCCAGGTTCCATCAGGTTCTTGGGTGGGAGTCAATACCTCCTACCCCAATAAATTGGTTCATCAACTTTTTTTAGATGGAAAAATTCAAGATTGGAAAGATTTTGAATCCATCAAAATGGAAGTCAAAATTTCAGATCAAACGCGTTTGGATGGGTGTCTTTTTCGTGCAGATGGGAAAAAAAGATTTATTGAAATTAAAAATGTTTCGCTGACGGATGGGCATCAAACAGCTTTATTTCCAGATGCAGTCACAGAGCGAGGGCAGAAGCATTTGGAGGAGTTGATGACTCTGATGCAACGGGGACATCAGGCGGAGATTGTTTTTGTTGTTCAGAGGAATGATGTATCAAAGTTTGAGGCTGCCAAGGATATTGACCCTACCTATGCACAGCTTTTGAAAGAATTTATTTCTCAAAAAGGGATCGTGCGAGTGTTATTTTTTGAGCTTACAAAAAATGGGATAGAGTTTTCCAAGCAGCTTTTGCTTTCTTGATGTTGGGAATTTGAAATAAAAAACCCACAAGACAGATACTTGTGGGTTTTTAAAAGAATCAATTTTTGCAGAAAAATTATTTTTTCTCAGCTAAATGACGTTCAATGATTTTTTTGAATTCAGGGAATGGGTAAGCTCCTTTAAGAGATACTCCATTGATTAAAAATCCAGGAGTTCCAGAAAATCCAAACTTTTTTGCTTCTTCTGTATCCGCATCGATGAATTTCGCTACGTCAGGATTGGTAAGATCTTTTTCAAGTCTCTTCATGTCTGCTCCAACTTTCTTCGCAGATTCTTTCATAAAGGCTTCACCTTTTTCGCGAAGAGATGCCTGATTTTTGAAAATCAAATCATGAAATTCATAAGCTTTTTCAGGACTCTGCCAAGAAATTGCGACAAAGTATTTTGCAGCAGGGTAAGCTTTGGGATGGAAATCCAAAGGAAGATGTTTGTAGACCATGCGAACTTTTCCTTTGAACTCTTTCAAAACTTCTTCCATGGTTTGATATCCACGAGAGCAGTAAGGGCACTCAAAGTCAGAGTATTCCACGATCGTGATGGGGGCATTTTTATCACCACGAATCGGGTGTTTATCTGAGATTTCAGGTTTTAATGGATTTTTAAATTCCTCATCCTGTTTCTTTTGTTCGTCCTCTGCCTGTTTTGCTCCCGCACGTTCTTGTGCTGCCCGAGCCGCCTTGTTTACGACTTCGATAAACTTTTCTGGATCTTTTTCAATGGCGACAAAAACGATGTCAGGATTCTTTTCAACCAAATCCTTCACTTGTTTTGCAGAAGGTGCGCACGATGCAAGACCTAAACCAGCAAGGAAAAGCGTAAAATATTTCATGGATAATTTCAAGTTGAGCCTCCGTAAAAAGGTTGTTGTTTTTGAACCCGCTCAGTTTGACATAAGTTTTAAAAATGATGAAGAAAATTTCAATTGTGGGTGGGTGCAGAATGAAATTGACTTAAGAAGGTCTAGGTCTTTGCAGAACTCTTCTCATCACCCCTCATGCCTGATACATATAAAAGTAGAGGATATTTCTATGGGAAAAAATGCTATTTTATTCATTTTGCTTTTTGGAGTCTTGGCCCACGCAGGTCTCTTGTACAAATATTACGAACTTCAGATGTTTGAAGTGAACAAAATGGAAGAGTTGGTAAAATCCAAAGTGAAGGAATCCCAAAAGTCCTCCAGTGGAAAAGTCATTCCATTAAGGGAAGCATTTCAAGCTGTCTATTCAAGACCCAATTCTGACAATATGATTGAAAAAGTCATAGGTCCATTGAAGTTAGAAATGGACCGCCAAGATGTTTGGGAAGAAGCTATTGAAAATTTAGTGAAAGAGGCCATTGGCGCCCTGAATAATTCAAGTCGTTTTCATAAAACTGTTCAAGGGACATACATTATTTTTTTAGAAAACATTATTTCCGAGTTTCAACCAAAGCTTCATGAGGCCGGTTTTGAAAAGCATATTTTGGAGATGATTCGCGATGCAAAAGTTGAAGTCACCAAAGAGGCCCGCTTGGATTTAAGTGCGCGCGTGATGAAAGAGCGCAAGTCCGATTCTCCAAGTGAATTAGCATCTGTAGCTCTCGCGCAGTCGGCATCATCGGGAGCTGTTTCGAACCAGGAAATAGATTCTTCGCCCCAGATCCAGTCAACCAAGGAAAAGAACAAAGAATCGACAAAAGATGATTTAGATTCAAAATAGATCCATTTCAATGGATTCCATACAATAAAACATAATAATAGCAGGACTGTCTTAGGCAATCGACCTACGATGAGGATGAATTTTCCTTCTTTTATTTTTTGTGATTTATGCTCAAGATACTTCTATGTGGAATAAAATCAAAACGTCTGTCAACCGACAGATTTTATTTGTTGTTCTCATTATCAGCTCTTTTGTAACCCTTTTTGTTACAGGAGTTCAGTTGTTTTTGGAGTATCAAGAAGAAATGAGTTCAATTCAAAAAACGGTGAGCTTGATTGAAAAAACCCAACTGGGTGGTATCAGTCAAGCAATGTGGGACTTGAATACAAATTTACTTCAAATACAATCGGAAGCACTTTTGAATCATCATGCCGTTCGGCGTGTGGAAATTCATGAAAAATCAAATATTTTTATGTCTGTTGGAGAGAATATTACGCCTTTGGATTTAAAAATGGAGTTTCCATTGATCAGAAAAGACGCAGATAAAGTTTTTTCTATCGGGAACTTATGGATTTGGTTCGATGTAAGTAAAATTTATGAAAGATTATCTCGTCGGGTTATGAGGATTCTTATATCTCAATTTATTAAAACATTGATGGTTTCGTTTTTTATTCTTTTAGCTCTGAGAGTTCTTATCCATCAGCCGCTAAGTCAAATTTCTGAATTTATATCTCATCTTTGTTTTAGGCAAAAGCATGGGGATTTAAAGTTAAAAAGACCAATGAGATTTGCAGATGAGTTCACAGAAATTGAAAGGACGTTAAATACAATGCAAGAGCGGATCTTCGAAGGGTATTCGCGCATTGAAAAAATGAATGAGGAGCTTGAGGCGAAAGTACAGCAAAAGACTTTAGAGTTGATGGATCAAAAGAAAATGGTTGTCTATTCGGCTCAATTAAATGCATTGGGTGAAATGGCCAGTGGTATTGCTCATGAAATCAATACGCCGTTGACGATCATATCGTATTTAACGGAAGATATTTCAGAAAAAATTCAGCATCCTCAAGTTGATACACAAGCCATTCTGAAAGATATTCAAAAAGTACAGGCAACGGTTGATCGTATATCTAAAATTGTGAAAGGGTTTAAAACTCTATCAAGAAAATCAGACGATGATCCAATGCTAAAGACATCTTTGCAGAGTATTATTGAAGATAGCACCGAGGTATGTAAGAGCAAGTGTTATTACAAAGGCATTCGGTTAGAAATTATTCAAGCACAAGATCTTCAGGTTATGTGTCGTCCAGGTCAGATTTCTCAGGTACTTATCAATCTTATCAATAACTCCATTGATGCGATTGAGTTTTTGCCAGAAAAATGGATTCAAATTTCTTATCAACAAATTGAAAGCTGGGCTGAGATCGCAGTGATGGATAGTGGAAAGGGGATTCCTGTCGATGCTCAAGAGAAGTTGATGCAGCCCTTTTTTACAACGAAGCCTGTGGGACAGGGGACTGGACTGGGACTTTCTATTTCACGAAGTATCGTGGAAGAGCATAAGGGGCTTTTGGTGTATGAAGCAAATCATCCACACACCAAATTTGTATTAAGACTTCCTCTATTTAAACAGGAAGGGTATTTTCAGGGTTAGCTATTTTTTATCAATTGCAATCAGAGCTTCTTCAAGCTTCTGAAGTATTTGGTCCGAAGATGGGGTTTTCTTTGAAACAACAATATGAGTTTCCACTTTAGTCACAGTGGTGGATTGGATGTTGGGTAAAGAGAATTTTTTTAACTCATGTTCTACGGGTATGGAATAGTGAAGTAAGATGTCGCCTCGATTTTTACTTTTGAGTAGTCTTAAAGCTTGCTCGGTACTACGAGCTTCAGTGATGGAAATCTTATTTGCTGGATCTTGCAGATAGGAAATCCATCCTCCGTAGCTGTATCCACTCATGAGAATAACTTTCTTATCCCTTAAGTCTTCTTTTTTTTGAATTGTTACAGGGGTGTCTAAGGAGTAGGCTTTAAGCTCTAAGACAGTAAAAATATTTTTTCCGATCAAAGTTGTATCTTTAAATTCAGGAAAGCCACTTGCTCCCATCCAGACATCAAGGTCTCCTTGAACAATTTCATGAATCATCCGTTTTGCTGGACGCAAATGCATTTCAATGTCATAGCCAGCTTCCTTAGCGATCGCACGAACTCGGTCACTGAGGTAGCCTTCGGCCTTTCCTTCTGAATTTTGGGCATAAAAAGGAGGAAAATCAATATAGGCAATTCTTAATTTTGTTTTATCCGCAAAACAAATGCTTTGAGCGAAGCCAAGAGTTAGAAAAAGAAAAGTAATCTGACGTTTGATCATGTGGTCACCTCGAAGCTTAGTATTCACATAGGCTAGGCGAAGCGACGGGTCTGTCTCAATAAGTTTTTATTCATTTCTTAGTTAAACCCTGACAATGGTCTGGGCTGGAGATGCTTTTGTTAAGTTTCATTAAAGGGGCACAAGTTTTTTCTAAAAAATGTCGAGATGATATCTGGAATAATCAAGGGAGCCATTCTATGCAGCTTTTAAAAAGTTGGTCACTCCGAAGTCGTTTGATCTTTGCTACCAATGTTATGGGAGCATTGATGATGTGTCTTGTTGCAGCTTGGTTGCTTTGGCAAAAGCAAAGCGAAGGTCGTCAAACTTTAAAGTTAAAAATTGACGGAAGTGAGTTTATTTATCTTGGTCACTTTAAATT
>CAZFSX010000222.1:0-4945 GCA_964522115.1 uncultured Pseudobdellovibrionaceae bacterium
AAAAACCCAGTCCACCAGTACCGTCAAGATCAAATCACAAGGTGGGATCAAATGATGGCTTCCTTTGATCATCTTGTTCCATTTGAATCCACGTGCCAATGGGTGGCAGATCAATCTTTAACTTTACAAACTCACCTGAATCAAAATCAACTGGTCGTAAATATCAAACCTCATCGTATATCTATCCAAGAAGATATTTTTGCAGCTTGCTTGTCCCATACTCTGTCTGAAATTTTTAAAAATCGTCTTCCTATCCATCTTGTGTGGAAGGACCGAATTCATTTGATAACAAAAGAACTTCAACCCATCCCCGTACAACTTCATCCTAGCACCTTTTTTAGCTTTGGCGTTTGGCTTCTTTCCTTTCTTGATCAACACTTACATCATTTTTTTCAATTTGAAAGAAAAGCAGAAAGCGCAATCACACCTTGCTTTCTTCAATTCCACTTTCAAAATTCTTTAATTTTTACAGATGCATTAACAGGAGGTCTTGGTGCCTGGAAGAAAAACCCAGGAAGCTGGACCCCTTTGCCATGGAAAATTCCTTGGCAAATTCCTTCCTTAGAGCTGCAAGAAGAACTGTTCCCAATTCGTATCGAATCAAATGAGCTGCGGACAAATATTCCATCCTTTGGCATGTACGAGGGAGGCCCAGGATGCCTTCGATCGTATCGAGTTCTTCAAGGCTGTGAGATCCAGTGGGAACTTTCCTATTTTGATG
This sequence comes from uncultured Pseudobdellovibrionaceae bacterium, assembly GCA_964522115.1. Classification (GTDB taxonomy): domain Bacteria; phylum Bdellovibrionota; class Bdellovibrionia; order Bdellovibrionales; family Bdellovibrionaceae; genus CAZFSX01. The sequence goes on from CAZFSX010000222.1 coordinate 722, forward strand.
TTCGCCCCAAAGGAAGCGACGGAGGTCAAGATGGATCCTTATCCGAGCTTTGGATTCAACCAACAGATGAAAAATCCAGATACAAAGTTACATCTCGAAGTGGAACAATTCATCTTCCAGAAAATAGTTTAGTCATCCTAGGAACGGCCAGAGGTGGTGCCTATGGTCAACTTCCAACTAAGTCCCGATAAATTGTCAGCAACTGTTCTGGCAAAAGTTCTGGGTGAGATAAAATATGATATCGACCATATCCAAACATTTTTGGTAGATAAAACTTTCCTTGCTTTTCAATTGCAAGACAACGCACAAAAACACCTTGTTGATGAGCTTCCTGGACAGCTTGTCGAACATCTTCCATTCCGTAGAATCCTTCATATCGATCAAAATCCGTGGGCTTTCCATCACTCAAAACAAGAATCAACTTTTTCCGAGTCGGGACTTTCTGAATGTGCCACAAAGCATGTCGCAAGGCTGGTCCCATGCGAGTATATCCCGTAGGCTTCAGTCCGTGAATTTTTTGCTGAATTCCTTCCCAACCTTGCTGAAATTTTTTTAGCATCAGAAAGCGACAGTCATTGTGAGTACAACTATAAAAGCCTGCTAAGGCAACAGGATCTCTAACCTGACGAAGAACTTCAGATAAAATAGACAGGGCTTGCTTGCTGACATCCAAAACTCTTTGATCAGCAACCCAAGAATCCGTAGATAAAGAACTATCTACAAGAACCAATGTTGCAACACTGCGATCCGTAGTCAGGTTTTGTCGATAAATATTTTCAATGGGCTGCGTTTTTGCTTTGTAGAAAGCATAGTTATCCACCAGAGCATCCACATCAACTTCTGGGCCTTCTTTTTGACGATCTCTCCAACGACGTTCATTGGTCATTGCAAAAAAATCATGCTTCAGCTTTTCAATCTTAGAGGCAGATAAAGTATGTCGAAAGGCCACATCGGCACCTTCTCGTGAAGTGAAGCTGTGGATAGACTCTTCAAAAACAGAGCACCAATCTTTTTTATAAGAGCGTGTTTTATAATCCCACTCATCATAATGATACTGAGTAGCTGCTTGATCAATGGATGCAATGTCAGCATGTTCTGTCAAAAATGAAAGTTCTGCTTTAAATAGACTGTCAGCTGATTCTGTCGTTCGAATGACTTCTCGCATATCCAGTTCTTCCAATGCATCTTGCTGATCCAGCATCTGATCACTTCCATCCAGATTTTTAACTCCGCCCTTATATTCCTCCGCAGTATGGACTTTTTCAAAGGAGTGAATCAGTGGATTTTCATGAATTTTATCTTCAGGCAATTCAATCACACGAACTTTATCACGCACAGGCGCCTGCAGTTCGGCCCCCTGAGATCGATGCAAACCAGACTTGGGAATTTGACTTGTTCCGGCCCTATCTTCTTCCAAAGAAGGATACCAATCCCCGAAGAAATGTTCCGTCGCCAATTTGATATCTTGATTTTCTTTAATCTGAAAAATCCAATCTTTCAATGATGGCCAGGCTTGAAGAACAAGAGATTCCACTTCTGCATAACAGGGATAAATCAATGCTTGCCGTTCCGTCTGAGAATACTTTTCCATATGTGGAAACTTTTTTTGATACTCTAAAAAAATCAAAATTTTCCACAGGACCCATTTCTGATTATCTTCCTTTGTTGAAAATAGAAATGTTTTATCAGGAAGGAATAAACTTTCCTGACTCCAACCCCCTTGGTTTTCCGACGGGCGAATTCGTATCTTTCTTTCAGCCACAAGGCTTGCAAAGGTTGACCAATGCTCACGATGAGTTTGAAAATCAGCGGCATTTTCTTTTCTTTTTTGCAACTGAGGATCCGCACGCAGAGACTTCAGCTTTTGATGGAAAAAATGAAAAAGCTTTTCATCCCAAGACATGAAGGACCTCGATTAAAACATCAGTGCGGACAATTCACGAAGAGACTTCATCACTTCCAGATCATCTGTTAAAGGCTGAATAATGGCCGCATCACAGGCACTGCGAGCTGACAAACCTGCTCGAATCAGAATGGCAGCATCCACCATCAGACGAGTGGAAACACTTTGAGCCAAACCCAATTCTTCTAAAGTTCTAACTTTACGACCAAATTGGACTAGTTTTTCTGCTATTTTTTGATCAACAGCCGCTTCTTGGCGAACAATTTCAGCTTCAAGTTTTGATTCAGGATACTGAAAGTGAAGTCCCAAAAATCGCTGTCGTGTCGAAGGTTTTAATTCTTTTAAACCACGCTGATAGCCCGGATTAAAGCTGACAACCACCATAAATTGATCAGGTGCTTTGATTTTTTCATTCTTTCGATCCAGGTAAATTTCTCGCCGATGATCTGTCAGTGGATGTAAAACCACCATCACATCTTCTCGTGCTTCAGCCACTTCATCCAAATACAGAATAGCGCCTTCACGAAGAGCACGAGTCACAGGACCATCTTGCCATTGTGTTTCTCCACCTTTAACAAGATAGCGTCCCATTAAATCAACCGCTGAGGTTTCATCATGGCATGCAACAGAAATTAATGGCCGACCTAATTGGTCAGCCATGTACTCGACGAATCGAGATTTTCCGCAACCGGTAGGCCCCTTTAACATAAGGGGCAACCGATTTTGGAAGGCATAACGAAAAATCTCCACTTCGTTATGTATAGGTAAATAAAAAGTTGAACTCATTAGACTAAATCATTCACGTTGGAATTCGAATTCGGCAATCCGAAGCGAATAAAATTGTAGATAAAAGCCACAATTCCCACTGTAAACAAAGTCGCAGCAAGAACCAATCCCAAGAAATGAACTTCGATCTCTTTTTGAACAGTCAAGAAATCAAGTCCCATGCGACGTTCAAGATAAACCTGAGCAATCCCTGCCACGGCAAAAGCTAGAGTCATGGCAATCATTCCGATATTGGATGTCCAATAAGCAAAAACATTCGCCAAAGAATCATGCAATCGACGTCCTGTCATAATGGGCATTGCATAGGTGATCACAGCAAGAACGATCATCGCATAGGCTCCCCAAAAAGCCATATGCCCATGCATCGCCGTCACAAGCGTTCCATGTGTGTACATATTGACAGATGGCAATGTATGAGCAAAACCCAAAAATCCCGCTCCAACAAAACTTAATACAGCACAACCCACTGTCCACAACAAGGCTGTCTTATTTGCATGCTGACGACCTCCTTTGCGATACATGACAATGGCATAAATCGCCATACCCAAGAACGCAAGAGGCTCCAAAGCACTGAACAAACCACCCACCCATAGCCAATATTTAGGTGTACCAATGAAATAGTAATGATGTCCCGTCCCCAAAATTCCAGATAAGAAAGTAAATCCAACAATGACATACAGCCATTTTTCAATCACTTCACGATCCACACCGGTCAACTTGATCAAAAGATAAGAAAGAATGGCACCCATAATCAGTTCCCAAACTCCCTCAACCCACAAATGCACAACCCACCATCTCCAGTAAGAGTCCATAGTTTGATTCACAGTATCGATCATCCCAGGAAGATAAAGTAAGGCAGCGCAAAGCAAACCAAAAAACAATACCAATCCCGTTGTTGTATGACGACGACCTTTCCAAATTGTTCCACCAATCAAAAAGATGAAAAGCAAAACATCCACAACCACCAAATAATCCAGAGGTCTTGGAATTTCTAGAAACTTACGACCTTCCCACCAATTGAAGTGAAAACCAATGATCGCCGTAACTCCTACAACAACCAAAGCAACCAATTGCACGTAAGCCAACTGTGGAAAAATCAATTCCCTTTCACATTCTTCAGGGATGATATAATACGCGGCTCCCATAAACCCAGCCAACAACCACATCACAAGAAGATTGGTATGTGTCGCACGAGCGGTGTTGAAAGGAATAATGGAATGCAAACCATCCATCCCCATATGAGCGAAGCCCATGATAAAACCGTAAACCAATTGCAAGCTTAAAAGAAGCATGCAAACAGCAAAAAAGTAGTAAGCAATTTTTTGAGTTTTAAATTTCATAACATGTTCCTTATTTCAATTGAGAAAGAAATGCCACAAGCTCTGTGACTTCCTCTTCTTTCAAGTTCAAGTTTGGCATTTTAGAATCCGCTTTCACTTGAGTAGGGTTCTTCAACCACTGAGTCAAGTAAGCAGCATCACGACGAGAACCGACTCCATCCAACGCTGGACCAACATTGCCACCTTGACCATTCA
>CAZFSX010000223.1:0-4941 GCA_964522115.1 uncultured Pseudobdellovibrionaceae bacterium
TAAACCCAATCACCTGGGACAAAGTTTTTAGGAGCAACATGATCAACAATTGTTAAAATTTTTCCTGGACGTGAAATTTCTTTTGGCGAGGAATCAGGTTCAAAATACCACATTTTTCCTGGTTCCACATGAACCAAGGGTTCTCCATCTTTCATCAGTTTTCGTTGGATAAGTTTTGCCAATTTAGAGTTTTTGATCACTCGTGCGTAGTAATCTAAAATTCCATGAGCGAAAATCAATTTGGCTGCCGTGTAACAACCAAAGGCATACTTTTCAGGTTCAAGAAATGGATCCATCAAAATTTTTGTTAAGGGTTTTCCTCGAACGGGAGTTCCTTCTTTCCAATATTTGGAATTCCAGAATGCAGGAATATTTTCTGGCCAAAACCAATCGACATCTTCGGTCCAAGCTACGATATTTTGTCGAAGTTCGATGTGTTCTTTCAATGCTTGTAAATGGCAGGCATTCTTTGGAAATGTGGTGGTTCTGCCATGCTGAAGCAGGCTCAGAAGAATTTCTTTTTTTGAAACAGTGATGACTTTTTCAGGTTTCCCTTTCAGTTGAGGCAAGGAAATGACTTCATCATGGATTTGAAATTCGGGGCGTTGATGGAAATCAAGAGTGGATGTATCATCCCTATGAGTTGCAAGCGAGAGCTGAAGACGGTTTCTATTCTTATTTTGAAATGTTCGTATCCATTGCGGTTTAATTTTTAAAGAACTTAAATATTTTTTAAGCTGAATTTGGAAAAGTTCTGCCTGCTGATTTGAGCAATGAAAAATAATTCCACCTTCCGATGAAAATTTAAGAAGTGGGTTATCAGTCTCTGCCAAACATAAAGACGTCCCAAGGTTAGAAACGATAAAAGATAAAATAGAAAAAAAATATTTCATGCTTACCAAGGCACCTTTGTTGTGTGCAGTTTTATCTTAGTTTGATCATCTTTAGATCTTTCAAGCTAGCTTGTATATAAGTTGATGTCAAAAAGCCTGTTAAAGTAGACAGCAATCTGCTTTTTTAGATATGGTCTTTTATTGAAAAAAGTTTGAAGGAGACTTCTATGGTATCAAAGAAAAAAATTTATCAGTTAGGATTGTTAATCTATGTTTTATTTCAAGGGGCTGCATGCAGTTATTTCGACCGGAAGGGTTGTGAAGAAGCTAATTGGTATCAGTTGGGGTTTGATGGAGCGATGAAGGGACAGCGACCTGCTGATCTTCCCTATGTGCAAAATTGTCGAAAGCTTGAGGCTGAATTCAGCGAAGCTCAATTGGATCAGGGTTTCAAAGCAGGTGTGGCGGCGTACTGTCACCCAGACAATGTTTTTCTTATCGGAAAGCAGGGGAAAACGTTGAATTTTGATTTTTGCGAGCCTTCGCAGTTGAGTCGCCTTAAAACTCGACATCAAGAGGGGGTTTCTGCCTATTGCGAAAAGGGGAATGCCTATCAAGAAGGCTTACGAGGAAATTCCTATACAAAAATCTGCCCTGCGGACAAAGAAGATGCTTTTATGAAAGAGTTTCAACGAGGCCGTCGTAAGTTTTTAGCTGCAACAATTCTTGAGTATCAAGGTAAAATGGCAGCCTCGGAAGATAAAATTCGCAGCCTTCGGCAAGATGAAAGTCACAATACTTTGCAGTTGATTGCTCTTCCAAGCCCACGAACTGTTGTTGTAAGGACTTACAATCAACAAACCAATGCCTACACAGACCAGCAGTCGGTTGAAGACCCCTATCATAAGGAAAGGGATTCTTTGAAATCCAAAGCGGAAACTTTGGCATCTGAAATTCGACAGGAAGAAAAACAAAAGTCAGAATATCAAAGCTCGATTTACAGTATGCAAAAAGAGCTTTTGACTTTGCAAGATGACGACAGGAAGTAGTTTTTACTTCCTGTTTTCTCTTAAGAATTGAATGAATTGTTGCATGCCTTGGCGAAGAACTTTTTCGTCCGAGGCAAAGCTGAAGCGTAATGAGTGGGCCTGTCCAAAGGGGGCTCCAGAAACTCCAGCGACACACCCTTTTTCTAAAAGAGATTCGCAAAAGCTTCCAACATCTTGGTGGGGCTTAAGAAATTTTTTAACACCAATGAAAAGATAAAAGGCTCCTCCAGGAATTAAAAGATCCAAATCTGGTTCTTGGCGAAGAATCTGAAGGCATAGATCTCGGCGTGTTTGATAAATCTTGCGATTGTTTTCATAATAAGAGGCAGGAAGATCCAGAGCTGCCAATGCCGCTTTCTGACCTAGTCCGCTGATGTTGGAGGTGGATTGACCTTGCAGGGTGATCATTTTTTCAGTGATATCAGCAGGTGCCAAACTCCAACCCACACGCCATCCCGTCATGGCTGCACTTTTTGAAAGTCCATTGATTGTGATCGTTTGATTTTGCAAAGAAGGGCATGCCTCTAAGAAGCTGCAGAAAGGTTTGCCATCAAAAGTGATCTCTTCGTAAATTTCATCGCTGATAATCCAAAAATCTTTGGAAGCATATTTTTCAATGACTTGTCCCAGGGCTTGAAATTCTTCTTTCGAATACAAAACCCCTGTGGGGTTAGAAGGTGAATTCAAAATCAACATTTTTGCACGAGGTAAAGTCTTTAAACTTTGCTCCAATTGATGGGCTGTTAATTTGTAACCGCTAGCCAGATCCGTATCTAAAATCACAGGAACTGCTTCGCAAACTTTGGACATTTCTGGGTAGCTGACCCAAAAAGGTGCGGGAATCAAAACTTCGTCACCAGGATTCAGAGTGCAGAGCATGGCATTGATCAGGGCATGCTTTCCACCATTGGTAATCACAACATGCTTGGCTTGCCAAGGTTCAGAAATTCCAGGGTGACGTCGAAGACTGTGGGCTGCAACTTTGGATCTTAAGTCAGGAAGGCCGGCTGCGGGTGTGTATTTTGAAAAATGAGAATTCACCGCTTGGATCACCGCTTGGTTGACGGATTCAGGTACGGAAAAGTCAGGTTCTCCTGCTGTGAGGTTGATAACTTCTTTTCCTTCGGCTTTCAATTTTTGAGCCAGGGCATTCATGCGAAGGGTGGCACTTTCGCGCACTTCATTCATTCGTTGGGCAAATCTCATGTGTTCTTTCTCCATTCATCGACGCGTGATTTGATTTCTTCTAGAGAATCTCCACCAAACTTTTCCAACATTTGCTTCGCTAATTCAAGTGCCATCAGAGATTCGCCGATCACTGCTGCGGCGGGTACAGCGCAAACATCGCTGCGCTCCACATGAGCTTTTGTGATTTCATCATTAGATAATTTTACACTCGGTAAAGCAGACATCAACGTTGCGATGGGCTTCATGGCTGCTTTGATCAAAAGTCTTTGCCCCGTGGTCATGCCTCCGACGATACCTCCGGCATGATTTGTCGGAGAGATAACGCGATGGGGTTTTCCAGCAGGAATGAAACTGTCGTGAGCTTCTGATCCAGGTATTTTTGCTAACTCAAAGCCTCGACCGATTTCCACTCCTTTGATGGCATTCAGGCTCATCATGGCTTTGGAAAGATCGCCTTCGAGGCGGCGATCCCACTGCACATAACTGCCAAGCCCCAAAGGAAGTCCGTCGATCGCAACTTCAAAAATTCCTCCTAAGGTGTCTCCATCTTTTTTTGCTTGCTCAATCCGTTGAACCATTTTTTGATCCACCTCTGCAGTCCAACATCGCGTGGGTCGCTGATCGATCAGTTGATTCCATTCTTGAACTGGATGAGGCATATCATTTGTATCAGCAACGTCGCCAATTTGAATCACTCGTGAGGCAATATGAATATCTAAGTCGGCGAGAAATTTTCTAGCCACAGCACCCAATGCCACTCGAATCGTGGTTTCGCGAGCACTGGCTCGCTCTAAAACATTGCGCATATCCTCATGTTGATATTTGAGTCCACCCACATAATCAGCATGGCCGGGGCGGGGGACTTCAAGAAGACGTTCCGCGGGGCCATCATAGGGTTCTGGTTGCATGATGTGCAGCCAATTTTTGTAGTCTTTGTTTTCTATATAAAGAGCGATGGGACTTCCTAAGGATTTTCCATGGCGAACTCCGCTCAAGATTTGAACGGCATCATCTTCCATTTTTTGACGAGTCCCACGTCCATATCCAAGTTTGCGACGACGAAGATCTTTTTGAAGATCTTCAGCAACAAGAGAAATTTGAGAGGGGAGTCCTTCGATAATTCCAACCAAGGCTTTTCCATGGGATTCGCCGGCGGTCAAAAAACGCAACATGATCAACCTTTCTGTAGGCGGTCCAGAACATCATAGAATTGAGGGTAACTTGTCAAAACAGAATCGACTCCGTGAATCTGAGTGATTCCTTTGGCAATCAAAGCAGCAATCGAAAACGACATGGCGATGCGATGATCTAAAAAAGTTTCGATATGCGTTCCTTGCAAGGGCTGAGGTCCTTCGATTTGAAAACCATCTTGAAAGGTTTCAATTTTAACACCCATACCACGCAGATTTTTTGCCACAGTTTCAATGCGGTCACTTTCTTTCACTCGTAATTCCTCGGCTCCTTCAATCAAAGTTTTTCCTTCGGCTTGAGTGGCTACGATGGCAAGGATAGGAATTTCATCAATCAGTGTGGGAATTTCATGGGCTTGCACGTGGGTGCCGCGAAGTTCACTGTTGCGAACACGAATATGCCCTAGGGGTTCAGGGTTTTCAGTGATGGTTTCAACTTCAATGTCAGCACCCATGCGCTGAAGCACTTTCAGAAAACCAGTTCGTGTTGGATTCAGAGAAACATTGCGAATTTGAATATCACTGTTTGGAACAATGGCTGCCGCTGCCATCCAAAAGGCGGCACTGGAAGGATCTCCAGGCACACGCATATTCACAGCGGTCAGTTTTTCTTTGTTGGAAATAGAGATGGAATCGGATTGAATATCCAAGTGAACGCCATAAGAAGGAAACATGCGCTCG
>CAZFSX010000224.1:0-1028 GCA_964522115.1 uncultured Pseudobdellovibrionaceae bacterium
CTGGAAGGGGTTTTTGGCAATGAATTTCATCGATTTTTGAAATTTGCGGTATGTAAAGGTTTTCAAATAACGATGGAATCTCTTGGAGTAATCTCATTGATCCAACAAGCACTGCTCTTAAATCTGGATTAACATCTAGAAATTTTCTGCAATTGATTGAAGGTAGAAACAATCGACTATGGATGCTTGTTGAAGCTGAAGATACATCTTTGAATCAACATTGGCTCCTTGTTCGATCTTCAGACAATGGAACATCTTGGAGTGTTTCTGACGATTATCAAAAATCCGTTGGGGAAAATTCAATTCCAAAGGCCATTACTTATGATCCAAAAACACATAATCTTTACGCGGTTGGCGTTGCCAGTAGCACCTTTCTTGATAAATGGATTGTAAGAAGATCCACGGATGATGGGAACTCTTGGAGCACTGTCGATGAGTTTTCATTACCCAGTGGTAGCCAAGCGCAAGCCAACAGTCTGACCATAGACCCTTTGGGATATCTTTATGTCGCTGGACTCGCCATGGATGGAAATGGATTTCAAAGAGCGATCGTGCGCCAGAGTAAAGATGCGGGTGGATCATGGACAACTATTGATGATCATTCCATCAGTTCTGCGGGGGACTCTCAATACACCTGGATTACTTCAGACTCTAAAGGAAATATTTACGCGGGAGGATTAGCATCTACATCTGCTGCCGTCGGGACTTGGTTTTTGAGAAGATCCTCTGACAGTGGTCTTTCCTGGACAAATGTAGCAATGAACTCAAAACTTGCTGTATCTGAATCTACCTTAACGAACCCTCAGTCACGATTAACTTCGATGATCCCTTGCCTTGGAATTCAACAAATATGTCTAAGCTTTGAAGAAAGTGAAGATATCCTTCACTGGGCACCTTCGTGGGTCATTAAAATCATAGAGCCATAAATTATTCTCAAACCCTACTTAAGTGCTGCTGGTGATATTTCCAACTAAACACTATCTCTTTTTCTTCAAATTTCTGTATTTGCATCGGCAATCCATCAAGTA
>CAZFSX010000224.1:1038-4104 GCA_964522115.1 uncultured Pseudobdellovibrionaceae bacterium
ATACAATGACAACACAGACCTCTATGCCAATTTCGAACCTAAAAAAAGAAAAAATGCTAGTCATTGATGATGATCTTGAAAGCATTCGTTTGATTAGTTCAGCCCTTCGTTCAAAATTTGACGTAGGAACACTTTCTTCGAATGAAGGTCTAATCCATGCTCTTGAATCATCCAAGCCCGACATGGTGTTAATTGATCTTCATATGCCGAATGTCGATGGATATGAAGTGATTTCTCAAATCCGTCGACATCCATTGTTTGACGATCTTCCTTTGGTTGCCATGAGCAGTTCATCCAATCATGAAATTCGACAAAAACTAGAAAAACTAGGTTTGGTTGGCTTTCTTCAGAAACCATTTTACTTGGCAACACTGGCCTCTCAAATTGATTCCATTCTTCAAAGTTTAGATTCCACAATTGTTTCACATTCTAAAAAACGGATATGGCATAATGTCTTTAGCTTGAAGCATAAAAAACAAAAACTCAATCATCTGGTTCGCGCAGCTATCCACCATAATACACCCACGATTTTTCTAGCTTGGGATGAGCCTGAAAATTATTTAGAAAATGAATTGCTTTGCTATCTTGAAGCTTCACAGCTTTCGTTTCTGCAAATTAAGCCTTCACTTTTACCCCGCTTTCCATTCCTGAACTCCTTTGCCACTGTTGTCGACGAACTTATCAAGCTGTCTGGCTTCGATCCTGGAACTGCTGATATTGTAATTGGAGATCCCCTTCGCCTTCTAAGATTAACTGGAAACACATCTTCTTCGCAGCTGTCACAGTTTATTCGTGAGATTCAATTCAATGTTCAAAAAATTCATATTATTCATGTTCATAACCGTGACGAAAAAATTCAAACCATGTCACATCAGTTGGCTCGGGCCTTCATTGGATAATGAAAATGAAAAATATCCACTCTTCTCATATTTTTCGGATTCTTCTACTGATCATGATCACTGTCATCATGTTAGTTTTCTTTGTTATTGAAGCACCCTCGCAGTGGAACCCTGGAGGGTTTGGAGAACTTCTTATACAAATCATGTCTTTGTATTTAATTGGCCTGTTTACTCGAACTCTTTTTTACTTAGGATTTTCATTCATGGATTTTATTCATAGGGTACAACTTGGACTGCCTGAAAAGTATCCCTTAGTCACAATTTTGATTCCAGCATACAATGAAGGACCCGTAATTGAACAAGCCATTCTTTCTGCCTGCACCATCAATTATCCCAACTTGGAAGTTCTTGTTATTGATGATGGGTCAACAGATAATACCTTTGAACAATCACAAATTGCCTGCTCCAAACATAACAATGCTCGTGCCATTTCTAAACCCAATGGAGGAAAAGCTGATGCCCTCAACTGGGGGCTTCGAGAAGCTTGTGGAGAATATGTCCTTTGCGTAGATGCAGATTCTATTTTAGACCCACAGGTTCTCATGGTTTCTGTCCCCTATTTAGAAAAGTATCCTGAAGTCGCTGCCGTCGCAGGAAGTGTCTTAATTGGAAATGCTAAAAAAAATCCACTGACTGCTTTTCAACAACTGGAATATATTATCGGTTTGAATTTTTATAAAACAGCACAATCCTATCTTGGAATTGTCACGATTGTTCCTGGACCCGTTGGTTTATTTCGAAGATCTATTCTTCAAAATATAGGTGGTTACAAAACAGACACTTTTGCAGAAGATTGTGATCTGACCATAAGACTTCTGATGAAGAACTATCAAATTAAATATCAACCAGAAATGATTGCCTACACAGAAGCACCGGACTCACTAACTTCTTTATTTACACAAAGATATCGTTGGAACCGTGGTGTCATTCAAGCCATTATCAAAAATATAATTTTTTTTACCAGCAAAAAATCAAACTTCAGAAATCGAGTAATTCTTTTTCAACTTGTCGGTGATTCAATCATCATTCCCATCGCAAATTATGTGTTTTCAATGGCAACCATCTTGTACATTCTTCACATTCGAAATGAAGGATACTCATTTTTCGGTCCATTTTTTGCTGGTCTAGTGATGTTAGATATTCTTTTAACTGTTTTTTCAGCTCTGACACATAAGGATCTTCTTCGACTTTCGTTTCTTACATTGATCAATCGTTTGACCTATGGGTTAGCTTTAGAAATTGTCAGATTTTTTGCAATGTTGGATGAAATTCTTCGGATTCCCATGAAATGGGGAGCCCTGCGAAGAAAGGGGATGAGTTAATGGATCTTCGAAGTATTCTGAACGTCCTACTGATTGGATTGACCTTATCTACTGTTATTCTAACACTGATCGTATATTTTATTTTCAAACTTCGTCAAGGCGCTTTAAAGAAAACTCCCATTGAACCTCACTTCTTAGAAGGGATCTACTTCAAAAGAATTTCACCAGAAAAGCAAAAAGCAAACATACAGGCCTTAAACTTAATCAAAGAAGTTCAAAATCATGCTACCAATAAAGGTCGTATTCCAAGCTGGGGAATATTTCTTCTTATTTTTGGATCTATGATTCTTTTCATCGCCTTAGATTACAAATTTTCTTATCATCGTATGATCATGACAAAAAACTTTGATAAATCTATTTACAAAGATCTGATTCAAAATGGATTACTTCAAGACTACGAATATATTTCAGACTCCACACAAAATTATTTTCATTTTCATCGCATACTCAGTAACAATCAAACACAGAATAATTTGGATCAATTAAGATCCACTGGCTTTTACATTTTTAAAAATTCAACAACATCACACAGAGAATATCAAACTTGGCAAAAATATTTGAAATCTCTAGGTTTACGCGTTGACTATACGGGCAGTATTCTTCAGGCAAGTCCTGGCGATGTGATCATTTTACCTAGCACTGACAAAATGTCAGTATCTGAATATGAAAAGCTGAACTCTTTCAAACAATCAGGAGTAGGAATTCTCTTTACTGAAAATGCAATAGAAAATTTATCTTGCCCTTCCTTAAATAGGGTTTCTGAAACTGTTCAACATCCACAAGTGCGCATTGACAGTCCATTACCTATCCCTTGGAGTTTACCTTCTCATACTACACTGCAATTG
>CAZFSX010000224.1:4114-4837 GCA_964522115.1 uncultured Pseudobdellovibrionaceae bacterium
CCAGTCGTTGTATTTTATATTCTCAAAATGAACCCTTGGCTAGTTGGAAGGATATACACTCAATGCAAACCTATGTGGCCGCATGGATGCATGATAATCAAAGATGGATCTGGAGCAATCTGTTACCAAATATTCAGTCCGATTATGGATCTATGGAAGATTTGTTTTGGAGCCAGACATTTCTATATCTTTCAAAAAGACATACACTGAAACCTGCAAAGTGGAAAAAAACGAAGGATTTCCCAATTTCTATCGTCATTACTGGAAATGATGGATCTGAGTTCATACCAAGGATGCAACAAAAACTGAATGATGAAAAATTACCATTCACTGCTTTTCTGAATTCTCAAACAATCGAAGAAAATGGACTGGCTCTTCTTCCAACATCGGACATAGTCAGTTATGGATCTCAATCCATACACAAAGAAAATCTGATTCACTTTGCAATCCCTGATGTTTTTAAAAAAATCCAAGAATCTCGACAGAGCTTTGAAGCCTTTAGTCGAAAAAAAATTGCAGGATTTCAATTTCCACTCAATCATTTTACCTGGGATCTTATTTCTGCTGTTCAGCAAAATCACTTCATGTATCTTCTTGGTTCAGATGATTTTAGTTGGAGACAACCTGTCCCCCTGGCCTCAAACTTCTACTACATTCCGACTCAAGACTTTCAAATAAAAAACATTCTTTCCAAAAAGGATATTTCCAGCAACGAAGATTTTA
>CAZFSX010000225.1:0-1913 GCA_964522115.1 uncultured Pseudobdellovibrionaceae bacterium
AGTAGCTTCGATTTTGATCTTGCTTTTATTCTCTACTTCCATTTTGGCAATTGAATATGAGCTTGAATTTTTCATTTCTGTCATGAAGGTAGAGCTTGTCACTTCCTTTTCGGAAGTAAGGTTTGCGATTGGAGTTGATTCAGAAGTCCATGAGGATATTTTTGAAGATGGATTTTCCTTACTGACCTTGTTGGATTTATCACTGACCTTGTTGGATCTATGGCTGGGTTTATCGGTTCTGTCGCAGGGTCTGCTTTTCTCCATGCAAGGATCTTTCTTGCTCAAATAAAAATCCATCAGTTCTTCGATATAATTCACTGTGGTGTGGGACTTCTTCCCTTGTTGCATCTTTGCCGCTAAAAGTTCACGGCAGCGTTGGAGTTTCATTTGTTGTTCGTGCGATAAAGTAATGCTGAGAACACAGGACTGATCTTTTTGCATAGTTTTTCGTTCTGGCTGTTGCAAGGGAAGATCCAGTTTTTCAGCCACCAAAACTTGGGTTTGCGCAGTAGTTTTCTGTGCGACCGTCGCAATCACTTCACGTTTGATTTCCGCGGAAAGTTTCTTGCCCGTCTGAGATTCCTTAAATTTGACAGCTTGGCTGATCACGCCGATCTGAGAAAGATTCACATTCCCTTTTTGAATTTGCAAAGCCAGTTCAGGAACCTGACTCATCATTCGTGCTGCTTCGATCCTGCGTTGAGCTGCCGCGAAGGAATACCCCATCGCCTTGGTCAAGTACTCAAACAAAGAGGAAAAAGCCCGTGCAGCATACAGCTTGCGGCGGTCCACTTCTTGAATATGTTTTAAAATCAAATGCAATAATTGCCGTTCACGCCCCACCAAATATTTCAATTGAGATTCTAGTTCTGCATCTTTCAAATGATGGATGTTTTTTTGCCAGACCTTTCTATTGAAATCAGATTCATCATTCAAATTTGATGACGCCGCTGATTGGAAAATCACCTTGGAATTTACTTTTGTATTTGTAAGTTGCTTCGCAGATAAATTTAAATTTAAGTCTGAATCTAGCCCCATATTTAATCTCACTTCCGAATCGGTAAAACTCATCTGTTTCATAAAGACCTTTCTAAATTTCTTCTTCGCTCACTTTTCAAGTACCAAGTTCCAAATTCTTCTATCCAAGATTCAAAGGAAGAATTCTGTTCTATCCATCCATATCCTCATTCCATCAAGACGACTTTGATGAAAGTACATTCTTTCTAACATAGGTTTTGAAAACGTCGATTTTACCAATAGTGAAGTGTATCAAAAACATCCCATTCAAATACTCCCTGTGCAGCTACAAAACTAATTCATTCAAGCAACCAGCGAAATCGATTCCGCGAGGACAAAACGCCATTCCATTCGCATTTTAAAAACAAAAAAATCCTGTCAAATAATTTCGAAAAAAAATGAATAACCGGACACATTCGTACCAAATTCGGGGGCAAATTCCAGTCCACTTCCGAAGCGGAAGTGGACATAAATATTCTTACCAAAGTGCAAACCTGAAAAGACTTATCATCCAAGAAGAATCCTTTTTTCAGTGGCATTTCGTTTGGGGCAATTCGCATAACTTACAAAACTGTCGAACAAATTTTGTCACCGCTTTGGATTTTAAAAATGGTGGGGTTTTAAATTGAATATATCCCATCTAGGCGCATGAAATCGGTCTTATTTTTGCAACTTCACAGATAAGGCTTGAGGGAGGAATGGATCAATCCCAAAGCTTAAGACGATGGAGACCAAAAGATGTTCCAAAAAAAGTGTTTCAAAATGAGACAGTTCTTTTTTCAACTGATGCTTTTGTTGAGCATCCTTGGCGGGGCGCTTTGTATGTCTTCTGTTGCTGTGGCTGTGGCTGAACCGACAAAATCTCAAGTTGTATATTTAAAGGATCCCAAAAAAAT
>CAZFSX010000225.1:1923-4799 GCA_964522115.1 uncultured Pseudobdellovibrionaceae bacterium
AATCAACAACTGACACGGACTCTGTTTGCAGCCGTGATTGCAGCTTACATTGAAGAGGGCGATCGTCAGTACAGACCCTTTTATTTGCCTCAGAGACAATTTCTTTTGGCTTACTTGAATGCTTGGGGACAGGCTTTGGATCAAAAAAACTTTCCCGATAGCCTCAGCGCTTTTGAAAGTCTGAAGTCAGAATATCCTTTGTTTCGTCGTTATCCTGAAATCTGGCCCAGCCTTTATGACAAATCGTCGAATTCAACAGCCTCTGATCGAAGGATCAACCTTGGAACCTATCGATCACTTGTGCTTTGGCGTGCTTTATCCACAGAGTCTTGGCCCCTGGAAAAACGAGTTTCCCAAATCCTGACTGATCTTTCATCTTCGATGACAAGCACCCAAGAGGATCTGCGTTTGGCCAAAGTGATCGCGCAGTCTTTGGTGGATTTTCCATTTTCGGAAAAAATCAAATTGCAAGCCCAGGGTGTTTTGTTCAATGCGAACTTTCATCGTTTCACTCCGATGCTGGCTCAAATGAAAAATGAAGTTGTTTTTCTTCCTGCGGCAGCAACCGTTGTGAAATCCTTAGGTTCCAGTCTTGCTGTTCAAAATTATTTTCGTCAGTATCAAAATATCTGGTTTGTGCAAGCTGGAACTAAAATCCTGCGTCCCATTCATTCTTTGGTGCTGCAATTAAAATCCGCATTGAATCCCTTCTATCAAAAAGACCCAACCTTGTACAAAGCCCTGGGGATTTCCTTGGCTGCCCATGGCTATGTGATGGCTCACGAAGACTTTTGGAGCAGCCAAGATCTTGCATCATCCCTAGGATCCATGGATGCTTCCACCCGAGGACCTGTGGCAAGCTTGGCAGAATTATGGAATGAGTTGCAAAGAAACTATCCTGCACTGATGGAACCTGTGCAGTTTTCGAAACGGGAGCGAAATTATTTTCTGACGTCGGATCCCAAAAAATTATCTGAAAAAATCTTGCAGCATTTTTCCTCCGAAGGCCCCAGAGTGAATGAGTTTTCCGTGCTTCTAACCATGGAAAAAATGAAGAACAAAGATGAACGAAATCCACAGGATTTTTTCTATGTGGATGTGGCAGCATCCCAGTTGGAAGTTTGGAAAGATATTGTTTTGCAAATCGCAGCTCAAGCCAAGGATCCATCCCATCCTAGCACTGAAGAACAAGATCAGATTCTGGGGCAAATTCAACGGGTTTTGATTGAAGGACCTTTGAAAAAATACAAACGGGATTCCGCCACCTTGGGAACCAGCTTGAATGGATGGGGAGGAAACTGTGTTGCCCAGACCATGATGTTTTCTGCCATGTTGAAGTGGATTCCGTGGTTGCAATCAAGGTTAGCGATTGCCTTGATGCCAGAACATATCGAAGCCGTGTTGATTCAAAAAGAAGGCTATCACTTCTTAGTTGAAAATAAAGTGGAAAAGTATCCAGCGGCAGTTGTGATTTATCCTGGGGATTATATTTTAAAGCAGGCTTACAATACTCTGAATTCCAAGAACACACTGTCGATCAAGCCCATCTATGTGGGGCAGGTGACCGCAGGCCAAATAGAAGAAGTCATGAAGAAGTTTGGATATCTTGCAGGGATCATGGGTTGGTCAGCTAGCTTCGTGGAAAAGATGTTTCAAAATATTCAAAGCAAGTTGTATCGGGAATCTGTGCTTTCCGATGTTCAGATGTCCCAGGGAATCTTCAGTCAGATGGATGGACAAAGTCGAATCCTGGCGATGATGATGATGATATTGAATCCTCGCCCAGTACCAGAAACAGCGACGATGAATTTTCACGGGAAAGAAAAGTCGAATTCTCAGGAGTTCCAACCAGGTGATCGGTTATCTGGGAATTTTTCCGATCAAAAGATGGATGGTTTTCGATGGTCGGATCTTTTATCTTGGATGAAAGAAAAAGTGAAAATTGAAAAAAGAAAACCCATTCGCTTTGTCTATCGACCGGAAAACTTTTCCAAGGAAGATTATATGGAGATCGCCTTCGTTCAAGAAGCGAATCAAGAATATATTTTGGAATTAAGAACCAAAGAAGTCTACGAACTTTTTAAAAATCCAAAATATCAAATTTATACCCACGATTTTTTAATCCAGGATCCTAAGGATTATCAAAACACGATAGATCGACTCCGTTTTATAATATTGAGTTTCTTTAAAGATAGGGTCGCTGGTGGTTATAAAGTTGTTAGTCACGATGAAAGGGCCTATGTTGACCTGTGGCTTTTGTATCATCGCTTGGAACTTTTGACCACAGCTGTATTTGAACATCATGATTTTGAAAAAATCGCACGACATAATTATTCACCTTGGAAGGAGGAAAGATGGAAATATCTATCATCAGTTCTTTTTCAAGTGTCCGGAGCTAAGAAATTGCGATCAGATAAGAATTGTGGCAATGAGAATCTGGCCTCAAGTTCTGTTTATAGTTCAATTAATTACCCAAATGAAGAGATAAAGAATTTAGGAATTCAAACCCGTACTATTCAAGTTTTGGGAACGCCGATATGCGAACTTTCATTGATGACCTATGCCGTTTTTAGACTTAGAAAGAACTTTTTTGATAATGATGAATTTGTCACAGGAGCTTCATCTCTAGCCAGTTCTGAATATTACGACGATCAACAAGTTCCTGAACGATGGAAAATTCAGGGGTTTTATAATGAAGGGGGGAAAATCATCCAGTTTCCATTTCAAAGCATCTATACTGATTGGGATTGGTCTGTTCTTCGCAAAAATTCTGAGCGATTGCGAGATGAACATCAAAAAATCTCTGCAAGAGGTCTCTCTGAACCTCTTCGACTTATTCAGGGGTTGGTGCAAACAAAAACAGAAAATGAATCCAT
>CAZFSX010000226.1:0-1619 GCA_964522115.1 uncultured Pseudobdellovibrionaceae bacterium
CTGAATCTAACCCCATATTTAATTTCACTTCCGAATCGGTAAAGCTCATCTGTTTCATAAAGACCTTTCTAGATTTCTTCTTCGCTCACTTTTCAAGCACCAAGTTCCAAAGAAAGGATTCATTTCAATCCATCCATATCCTCAATCCATCAAGACGACCTTGATGAAAGTACATTCTTTCTAACATAGGTTTTGAAAACGTCGATTTTACCAACAGTGAAGTGTATCAAAAACATCCCATTCAAATGCTCTCTGTGCAGCTACAAAACTAATTCATTCAAGCAACCAGCGAAATCGATTCCGCGAAGACAAATCACCGTTCCTATCGCATTTTAAAAACAAAAAAAATCTGTCAAATAATTTCGAAAAAAATAAATTACCGGACACATTCTCAGTGCAAATGAATTAAAGTTAAAACAAGCAATGACTGATATTATCTATAATTCTTCATCCGTCATCGAGGTTCATGACATCCTTCAAAGACAACCGCAAAAAGTTCACCATCCTAACTCGTAGAAGAGAATCCCTGTATGAAGCAATACGACGAAGCATTCAATCTAGGTCAAGTTCAAGTCTGCTTCCGAAAAGGAAGTGCTGATAAATATTCTTACAAATGACAAAGATGAAAAGACACAGCTTGAAAATGATCCCTTTTCTTTCAATGATTCAACAACCCCGCTTAAAGTAGGAAGTTGTCGCTGGTGATCCCGACGGAATAATCCTTGCCTTCACCGCAGGGGCGTAATGGTCTGTTTGGGAGGCATAATCTCCAATTAATTGATGTAGATGTATGCTTTCATATTAATTTATTGGAGATTATCTTTGCACATTTGTTCCTGACCACGATTTGATTTGGACACCCAATCTCAGGGTGTCTTTATGGAAGCTACGTCGAGCGGACGGAAACAATTTACACAGCAAAAGAGCTAAAAATTTCAAAATCAGAGCAGGATTCTATGGCTGATGCCTTTTTACCGTAATTCCTGGACGATGGCCTCGGCGACGCGGATACCGTCGCAGGCGGCGCTGGTGATACCACCGGCATAGCCCGCACCCTCACCGCAGGGGTAAAGGCCAGCGTGGGAAATACTTTGTAAGCTTTCGTTGTGTCGCGGAACGCGCAAAGGACAAGAGGTGCGTGTTTCCACGCCAAACAATTGCGCGCTCTCGTGCACATATTCGCGCATGTTTTTTTGAAAGCCCTTCAATCCCTGACGAAGAGCATCTGTCATCCACGAAGGCAACAGTTGATCCAGGCGTACAGGCACAGCTCCCGACGGAGTGGAAAAAGGGCCTAACTCCTTGGTCGCGCGACCCTGCATGAAATCCAACATTTTCTGTGCGGGAAGTTGTTTGGTGCCTCCGGCAAGGCCCACGGATTCAAAGGCTTTGCGTTCTAAGTCGGATCGCAAACGGAAGCCTCCCCACATATCTTTTCCAAAAATTTTATCGTGATCCACAGTGACCACAACGGCAGCGTTGGCAAAGGGGGAATTTCTGCGATAGTTGCTCATGCCATTGCACACAAGGGCGTTGGGCTCGGTGCCGCTGGAAAGAATGTAACCACCTGGGCACATACAAAAACTATACACGCCGGTGTTGGTGGGGTGATCATGGTG
>CAZFSX010000226.1:1629-4797 GCA_964522115.1 uncultured Pseudobdellovibrionaceae bacterium
GTGGGTCAATTTATAATTGGCAGCTCCCAGCTTAGGATGTTCTGCAAATTGGCGATACTGAATACGATTGATCAGGGATTGAGGATGCTCCACACGCAGCCCCATGGCGAAGGATTTTCCCTCCAGAGCCACACCTTGATCGCGCAACTGTTCGAAAATATCTTTGGCCGAATGCCCTGTGGCCAGGATCACTTGCTGACCAAGAAATTCATCGCCATGCTCTGTGCGCAGACCGCGGATCTGTTTTCCTTCAAAAAGCAATTCACTGACCCGAGTGTCAAAGTGAATGATGGCTCCACGGCGCAAAAGTTCCTGACGTAAAAATGGAATCACACGACGAAGTCTGTCACTTCCCACATGGGGATTCGCCAAATATTGAATTTCAGCAGGAGCTCCAAATTTGACCAGGCGATGCAGGACATAGGGGATGTAGGGGCTTTTGATCCGAGTGATTAATTTTCCATCACTATAAAGCCCTGCGCCGCCTTCGCCAAAGCAGACGTTGTTGCGTGCATCCAGTTCTCCGTAACGCCAATAGCGATTGATGCCCATCATTCTTTTTTCAGCCACAGATCCGCGCTCGAACAAAATGCAGGGGATGCCACGCTCAATCAAACGAAGTGCTGCAAACAAGCCAGCAGGCCCCGTGCCGATAATCAAAACGGGCTGACGATTTTTCTTGGGAAGTTCTTCGACAGTTTCCTCGTAAACCGGCAGGCTTTCTCCCGCTTCGGCCACTTCGACAGAAAAAACCTGGTGAACCTGATGTTTACGACGAGCATCCACGCTTTGGCGCAAAATGCGAAAGTCAGCATAATTCGGAACCATCCAAGCAAGATGATCCTTTAACTCTTCATTGAGGGGCACTTCAATATCATGTAGGATTTTCGACATGGGCTCTGTCTACCTTTCTGAGGTCAACTTGTCGAGCCTGAAAATTCTTTGAAGTCTCAGGAAAGAGAATCGGTCCAAATTTAAGGATAAAGTTTTCAAAACTGCCTAGAAATTCAACTCAATGTGAGTGAATTCATCTGAAATCGATGAGTGAAGTTGGCATACACTTTGCTCATAAGTTCTTTCGGAGGTTTTATGATGTACGCAAAAACATTTCAAAAAGAAAATTTAAAGTCACAGACAAGTAAAGTCATGAGCGATTTAGATATTATTCCAATGAGGTATTATCAAAATGCAACAGAAGGTAAAATCAAAGATACTCTCTCGGATATTTCACATAATTTAAGTCACTTTGGAATTCATTTTGAAAAGCAAAGTCTTCCAGTCTCATTAATGCCAACTGTTTTAGATGAAAATGATGTCAAAAACGTGTCGGAATCATGTCGAACTATCCGTCAGATTCTAAATAAAGTTATTCATGAATTTGTGAAAGAACATCGTTTGAAGCAGTATGATGGCCCATTTCACAGATTTTTTACACCATATTACAAATGGTGGGATCTCATTGCGAAAGAAAACCGTCGTCATGAACATATACAGCTTATGAGGTATGATGCAATTCGGGATCATCATGGTTCTTGGTCTTTTATGGAAACAAACACAGCTTGTCCTGGTGGAACTATTCACTGTGCACGTGTAAGAAATGCTTGGATGATGACTCGATTTGGAAGAACTATTTTAGGTGATACAAATCTTCATGAGTATATGATTGATAAGCCTTCTGCATTTGTAGAGTTTTTAGATTCCTTGGCCAAAAATATTGACCCACAACATCCGAATATTGCGATTCTTAATTATAAAGGAACATATACGAATGAAATACATTCGTTACAAAAAATGCATCAACAATTGAGAAGTGAAGGTCTTATTGAAAGAGGCGAGCTTCTTTTGGGCGATATAAGGGACATTACTTATCGAAATGGACAAGCGTATTTGAGAGAAACTCCTATTTCTCTGATATATAATAAAATTGATCAGTTGCAAATCGATCCAAAGGACGAAGAAATTCATGGATGGATTCAAGCCTCAACTTCCGAAAAGACAGAATTTTTAAATTCTTTGGGAGCAATGTATCTTACAGAATCAAAAAGAATACTTGCACTATTAACAGATCCTCAATGGAGTTGTTTTTTAAATTTAACTGAGGATGAACAAAAGACAATTAATGATCTTATACCGCAGACCAGGCTTGTTGAAGATTTGATTAGCGGTAATTCGGTTGAAGAATCGTCTGTATTTTATCATCGTGTAAAATATGTATTAAAGGCGGATTCATTGACTCGAGGGTCAGGTATTTGCATTGGTGAAAGAGTAGACCAAAATGAATGGATTAAGGCAATTCGATCATCACGAGCTCAGAATTCAGTGGTTCAAGTAAAATGTAATTTACCATCACGAGAAGTGTATGGTCTTGATAGTAAGAACTCACTGGATTCCAAAATTGAATATTACGGTGTTGATTTTTTTCTATTTGGTGATCAATTTGCAGGGGCAGTTGGTCGTAGTCACACACAGCAAATTTTCAATGTTGGGAATGGTGGTTGCGAAGTCCCAGTATTTATTGTGCGTCAAGGACGATCTCATGCTTAGTATTGAATATTCAAGAATTATCAATTTTTGTAAAGAATTTGGTGGAGATAAAATTCGACCAATATTGGAAATAAAAAGATTTCCAGTCTATAACGAACTTCTTTTTGAAAAAGATATTGAAAACGTAATGTTGGCAATGGATCAAATTGTAAAAGAATTTTTATCAAATAAATCTATTGACGATTTTTGTGATCAATTTGGAATTATTCCTGAAGTCAGAGCTTTTATTCAAAATCCCTGTGCTTCGAAATCATCCATGCTTCGTGTAGATTTTATGGTTGATACTCATGGTCAACCAAAAATTTGTGAGTTGAATGTTGATTCAAGCATTGGTGGTGCAGAGATTGCAGGAATATCTCGAATGAAATATTCACAAGCATCTGAATCAACAATATGTGCAAAGGAACCTTATGATCTTCTTGCTGATTATTTTAAAGAAATCATTCAGAAAAATGATGTTAATCAGATTTGTATCTTTGATTTTTCGAAGTGGATCGAATATGGAGCCTTTAGTTCAGTGTATTTAAAGAATATTTTATTTGAAAAAATTCCTGGTGTAAAAATCTTATGTGTTGATGAAAATAATTATGAAAATGTAATTGATAGTCGTACTCTGGTTTATAG
>CAZFSX010000227.1:0-4780 GCA_964522115.1 uncultured Pseudobdellovibrionaceae bacterium
ATTCTCATCTAGCCTGTGAAGGGTTTTGTCTTTTTCGATCAGTAAAGACTCCATCGATTGTGGAGTCCATGATGGATCCATACTGCGAAAAATTTCTCGTTGAGGTAAAAGTATATTTGAAGGCAGAGGCTTTTTGTAAAAGCTATAAAAATTTTTTTCTTCAGGTTTGTTTTTGTAAAGAGCTTGAATATTTTTTTCAAAATTTTCTAAATCTAGCTTTAAAACGGTTAATGGATTTCCGTTGGCAAAGTTATAATTCGATAAATAGGTGGAATCCAAAGTTTCAAAACCAAGAAGTCCTTCATAAAAATCAGTCCATTTTGGATGCACACCAATCACAATGGATTTCAAGGAAAGTTGGCGGATCATATAATGCAAAGAATAGTTAATCATCCAAAGAAAGAACTCGCCGCCTTGTTGGCGAAAGTCTTCTCGGATAGCAAGTGATGAAACTTCTCCAAAGTCCCGATGAGTTTCATACGAAGGCAATTCGATGGCGCCAGCAACAGGGACTCCATATTTTCCATTGCGTACGATGGACATCGTTCCTATGACTTGATTTTCACACTTGATGATCAGGATCGATGTGGAAGGTAAAAGATGGTACTTAGTGATGCGAAGTCCTGAGTCTTCGATTTTGGAGTACCCTTCTTGGACATAACAGTCGTGAAGAATTTTAAAGCTTTGTTCCAGCTCATCTTTGGTTTCGGCAAGTTTGAACGTAAACTTAGGATTTAAGGATTTCGGGAGTGTGATCCGACTACGTATAAGATCCTGACGCAAATGGGCAGGCAGCATTTTTATTGTCTTGCGCAGAACGCTTTTTGTGAAACTCATGTTCAACCCCTTGAAAGTCCTAGCACTAGGTCCAGTCTAGTTTTCGGTGGAATAAAGAATTTCTAAAGGGAAATCCAACAAGATTTCTTGAATTTGATCCAGAGTAAACACTGGTATCTTAAATTGAGAATTTCGATGATTCAGAATGAGAATCATCGATGGAATTCCTTACCTCAATTTTTTTTGATATCGACTTAGGTTTTATCGATAACAGACCGATAAGACATCTGGATCAAACCTAGGGGTGAAGAATGATACCAGCACAACGTTTTCCAACAAATGAAAATGCTTCTGTTGAGGTGTATGGTCGCCTTGGAACTTACCGTACAACTTTGCGCAACCTTTCAGCAAGTGGTGCTTGCCTTGAATGGATGAGCACGCAGCTTCCTGTGGACAAAGGGGATTTGCTGCGAATCATGATCGATTTAAAAAGTGTAGGTAAGGTCCGCCATGTCAGTGCAGAAGTTGTTTGGAATCATGAAGGCAAGACAGGAATTAATTTTTTATCGCCAGATAAGGTTCTTGAAAAAATGTTAGAGAAGGTCTAACGTCTTTAAATGGTCACCAAGAAGGTCAAAACCAGCTCCATCAAAAAAAAGAAAAAGCCAAAACATGTTGAGCACCCACTTTCCTCTGAAACGGAATTTACCAATCGTGAATTGGGATGGTTGCATTTTAACCGACGTGTCTTGCATGAAGCTCAAGATCCACGAAATCCTTTGTTAGAGCGATTGCGTTTTTTGCAAATTTCGCATTCCAATTTGGATGAGTTTTTTATGAAGCGGGTGGGGGGCTTAAAACGTCAAGTCGCTTCTGGCGTAACTTCGCGCTCTTCGGATGGTAAGACGCCAGCTGAACAATTGAAAATGATCCGTCATGAAGCAACTCTGATGTTAAAAGAGCAATCAGCGGTCTACAGTCAACAATTGAAACCAGCTTTGGATAAACAGGGAGTTTCCTTATTATCATGGAAACAACTGCAGAAAGAGGAAAAAGACCGGGCTCGACAATATTATTTAAAAAATATTTTTCCTGTGCTGACGCCTTTGTCTGTGGATCCAGGTCATCCCTTTCCCTTTATTTCGAATTTATCTTTGTCATTGGCTGTGACTTTGCGGCCACCGGAAAGTGATGAACGTCATTTTGCCCGACTGAAGATTCCTCAGGCTTTACCACAGTGGATTTGTGTGAGTGCAACGGGGACACATCCTCAACGTTTTGTCAGTTTATTGGAAATTATCAAAGAAAATCTATCAGATTTATTTCCATCCATGCACGTCAGTCATGTGATGCCCTTTCGACTGACACGAAATGCAGATATTTCTCGCGATGAAGAGGATGCGGAAGATCTGTTGAGTTTGATTGAAGAAGAATTAAAAATGCGTCGCTTTGCCGAGGTTGTGCGTTTAGAACATGGCCCCCATCCCGATCCTGGAATTTTGCAATTTTTGATGGAAGAGCTGGAATTGCATGATGAAGATATTTATTTAGTACCTGAATCTTTTGAATATCTGTCCTTTCAGGGAATCACAGAGCTTCCTTTGAAGGGGGGACATTTTCCTTTATGGAATCCGGTTGTTCCATCTGTTTTTTCTGATGATAGCCAAAGTATTTTTCAATTGTTACGTCGTCAGGATTATTTGGTTCATCATCCCTACGAATCTTTTCACGCGACGGTAGAAAAGTTTATTCGCAAGGCCAGTGAAGACCCTAAAGTTTTAGCCATTAAAATGACTTTGTACCGAACAGGAGATCAGTCTCCGTTTATTCGAGCCTTGATCCATGCTGCTGAAAGTGGAAAACAAGTGGTTTGTTTGATTGAGTTAAAAGCTCGCTTCGACGAACAAAGAAATATCTATTGGGCGCAAGAATTAGAAAATGCAGGAGTGCATGTTGTTTATGGAATTGTGGGTCTGAAAACTCATGCAAAAACGGCTTTGGTTGTTCGTCAGGAGTCCGATGGGCTTCGTTGTTATGCACATATAGGGACTGGAAATTACAATGCTGCCACTTCGCGATTTTATACGGATCTTGGATTGTTGACAGCTCGAGAAGAAATCACATCTGAGTTGGTTGATTTTTTCCATTATTTGACCGGAAGATCCTTAAAAAATAATTACAATTATCTTTTAATTGCTCCAGTGAATATGTTTTCTAAATTCAAAGCCTTGATTGATATAGAGGCTGAAAATGCACGAAAAGGTTTACCTTCGGGGATTATCGCCAAAATGAACAATATGGAAGAAAACGATATCTCCATAGCCCTTTACAATGCCTCCCAGTGCGGAGTAGGGATTGACTTGTTGGTACGAGGGTTTTGTTGTTTGCGTCCCGGAGTTCCTGGGTTGAGTGAAAAAATCCGTGTCCTTTCAACGATCGGACGATTTTTAGAGCATTCGCGTATTTTTTATTTCCGCCATGGAGCGGAAGATCCATTGGATGGATTGTTCTTTATTGGTTCTGCAGATTGGATGTATCGAAACCTTCATTCGCGAGTTGAGGCTGTCGTGCCCATTTTGGATCGAAGTTTGCGAGAAAAAATTTGGGAAATTCTTCAATTGATGTTGAAAGATCAACGTCAAACTTGGGAAATGAACAGCGAAGGTCAGTACAAACAAAGATCGGCCGAAGGGTCTTCTGATTCTGGGGTTCAGCAGCAGCTGATGCAGTTGGCTTTGCAAAGGAATACATTGCAGGAAGATAATTCTTAAGTCTGTTTTGTGAGAATTTTTTAAAATTCAGCTTGTTATTTTTTGAAAATCCAATCATATTCCCAACGCTTCTTAACAGGGAAGGATCTGCGATGAAAATGCGTTGTTCATGGATTGTGTGTTTGTTTTTTCAAGTTTTCTTTTTTCAAAATAGGTCATGGGCTGAGCCAAAGATGGTATTGCAAGAGTGTCGCTTTGATGCCAAGTGGACTCAAAAAGATGACTCTGTCACACATATTCTTTGGAGTGATCGCTTAGTTCCAGAATTATTTCACGGAGAAGCTGGTCGTGGGTTTGATGTGTTGGAGCAAACGAATACGACAATTTATTCTCAAAGATTAGACCTAGACAGCTCTGGAAATATTTTAAGTTTACAAGTGCGCCAACAGTTGGATCGAGCATCATTGTCCATGGCTCTGTTAAAAAAAGGGCTTCTGAAAACGGAAGTGATCGCTAAAGCCTCCACATCGACATTGTTCCATGGTGATTCCGTCACGGTTGGGCAGAAAGTGCTTTTGCATTTGGATCTAGAAAACCCAAAGATATCCTTATTAAAAAGTCGTGATTTTGCAGGCCCAGAAGCTTGGGATCTTCCAGGTTTTCCTTTAAAAGAGCGTGTCTTTACAGGAATTCAAGTTCAATGTGTTTTTCATCGCCTAGCTGAACTAGGTTCAGTTTCAGCTGAATGAAGTTAGGGTCGATATTTGATGTTTGACGTATTTTTCCATGCTTCAAGTTATTGTGCTGTGATCTTGCAATTTTAAATTCGTCTTCTGTATCCATGATCAATTCTCAACGGTTGCCTTCTTCCGTTGTCACAGCTATTCTTTTTGCATGGAAAAACTATCGCCAATTCTTCTGTTGATGATTTCAAACGTATTCATGACCTTTGCTTGGTATGGGCATTTAAAAAGTTTGAATAGCAAGCCTTTATGGATTGTCATTCTGATCAGTTGGGGAATCGCATTTTTTGAGTATTGCTTTCAGGTTCCTGGAAATCGACTGGGTTCGCAGCACTATACATTGCCACAATTAAAAATTTTGCAAGAATTGATCACTCTCAGTGTGTTTATGGGATTTGCTTATTTTTACATGGATATTAAGCCCACAATGAATTATTTGTGGGCCAGTTTGTGTCTATTAGCAGCCGTCTTCTTTATCTTCCGATCCTGAGTTTTACTTATAAAAAGATCTTTATTTGGTTGAAAAGGGAAAACTCATGGATCTTTTAT
>CAZFSX010000228.1:0-4777 GCA_964522115.1 uncultured Pseudobdellovibrionaceae bacterium
AGCAAAATAAGTGCTATCGAAGCTAGAATTATATTCGATGAAAAAAGGGCTTTTTTCAGCTTCGCTTGTTCTGCTGTCGCTTGGCTCAATCCGTTTAATGTCTGCAAGTCCTTTTTAATGCTCTGGGACGGGACTCTAAGGATCTTGAAGGGTCTTTAAGTATCTTATCTCAAGGTCGAAAAATGACCGTTGAAAAGTTCGCTGTTGATATGCATGAGGCTTTTATTTCAACGATTGAAAAAGAATGCCCTCATGCTGAAGTCTGTATTGATCGCTTTCATTTGGTACAAAAAGTGAACGAGGCTTTTGATAAGGTTCGAAAGTTTGAGTTTAAAAAAGCAAAAGAGTGTAAAGATGAATTCTCTGAAAATATGCTAGAGCCTCACCGTCGATTTATCTTGGTCTCAAGACACAAAGATCTATCTAAGTCAGAACAAAAACTTTTGGACAAACTTCGTACCGTCAATAAATCCATTCATACAGCCATGCTTTTGGTTGAATATTTTCACAAAACTCTTGATAAAACGACAGTGAGCTCGTTTCGAAAGTCTTTATTTACATGGTATCTTGTTGTTCGAGAATCCAAGCTAGAACCCTTTATTAAGCTGGCAAAAATGATCCGAAAGTACCGAAGGAATATTGAAGCTTACATAAAATCACGACTGACAACGGCTGTTGCGGAGGGGTTGAATAATAAAATCAAAGTCCTGAAAAGAATGGCCTATGGATATACAAATCCCATCTCTTTTTGCAGGAAAATACTTCAGAGATGTGGGTACCTTAACCACCGCTCGATCAATACTGATCAATTTTTCTTCAAATGGCCCAACCCCGCTTCAAGTAGGAGTAGCAAACTCGATATGATCATAATGATAAAACTTACTTTGGATTCGTCCAACTTGCTTCCATCATGATACTTCTACGAAGGTTTTGAAATGAGCTCTAGTAAAATCGTCCAAAATATAGGACTCTTATACGATTTAAATATTGTCCGATTTCAATTGATTTTCTCATTACGCACATGTATGTAAAAAAAATGTCATTTATATCTTTGTTATCATGGAAAACACTGGGTCGGGATTTTTGGTTGTTTCGCCTAGGACAGCTCGTGTCTGCATTGGGTGATAGTTGCTCTAACATCGCAATAGCTTGGTGGATCTTAGGTAAAACTGGATCAGCTTCTCAAATGGCTTTGGTCATGGCTCCCGTTACCTTTGTGCAAATCACATTGATTCCCGTTTTCGGTCCAATCGGAGATCGTTTTTCCCGCAAATGGATTGTTGTCATCGGAGACTCCATAAGACTGATGACAGCGGCATCGTTGTCAATAATGGCCTATTTAGATATTTTCAATTTGCCGTTGATTATTGGTATCTATATCACGCACGCGGCGGGGACAGCGCTCTTCCTCTCAGCTTCTGAAAGTATCATTCCCAAAATCGTGAAGACAGAACATATTCAAACTGCCTTCCACCAGGAGCAGATGATTGCTCCTATAGGGACTGTGTTAGGTGGCTTGGTCGGCGGTGTCTCGGTTACAGCTCTAGGGCCAGCCGGAGCATTTGGCATCAATGCAATCTCATTCCTTGTAGCCTCGGTTGCCTCATTTTTTATTCAAGCGGATACAATGCCGCACACTGAAGACATTATGACAAGAACTGGAAATGCATTTCAAATCTGGCGGGCTGACCTGATTGAAGGTTTCAAAATCATTCGCACAATTCCAGTTGAAATTGGTGTTGCAGTGGTTCTAGGTTTGTTGAACTTTGCACTCGCTCCTGTCGATATCTCAATCGCATATTTTATCAAACAAGATCAAAATCAGCCGGCATGGCTTTTGGGCACAATGGAAACCTTCAGCAGCGTCGGGACCTTCGTAGGCTCACTGATACTTGCCTACCTGTTTCGACGCCTCAGAAAAAGTGATATCATTGTTGTTGGAATTGTAGCTGCTGCACTTGCCATAACTATTATTCCTCAGTCATCAGGAGGGATCATCTTACCCAACTTGATGATGCTTTGTTACGGCATGGGAATCGTATTTGCGAACGTCCCTTTAAAATCTCAACCAGCGATTGCTATGCCCGATGCTTTCCGAGCGCGGGCGGGATCCGTGCGCAGTTTTGTTGGGAGTGCGGTCATTCCTGCTGGCATCGCGCTCTCAGGATACTTAATCGAAACTATCGGAGTTCGGGCTTCACTTACAATCTCGGGCATTTTAGTTGCCCTGTTGGCCTTTGGCCTTTATTTGATTCCAAATTACCGGCGCTTTTTTGATGCGAGTCCAGAAGAAACGTCAAACTTCTATAAAACTCATTACCCGAAGGCATTTGAGAAACTTCGATAGGGTTTCTGTAAAAGTTGCATAAAAGTGATTCCGGCAAATTAGGTAAACATATTTCGTTTGGTTTTCAACACGCCAATTTTCCTTAAATACCTCCACTTTTCCCGCGTTTAGCTTTACAATCTGAATTCTGAGGCAGCCATGTCCTATTCCTTATTAACAGAGAGTTTTGGACGAGTCTTTGAAATGCTCGGTCTCTTGGGTGATGCGAAGACGCGTGCCTGACTGATGGAGATGGGATTTGTACCAGGTACAATCATCGAGGTGCTCTCGCAAAGTCCGTTTAATGGCCCCCTCATCGTGCAATCTGGATCGACAATTTTTTCCCTTCGCCAAGAGGAAGCAGCATGCATACAAATCGGCAAAATCTAGGCACTTCTTTTCTCGCCCTTGCGGGGCAAACTCAGGAAAAACCACTTTGTACAACTGGCTAACGGAATCAAAGTTCAAAACCATGAACTACTCTGGAGCGACTGTCGAATACTCTCTCGGTAAACTCGCTTCGCACTGGAAAACCGGAGAGTTTCATGTGATGGACACTCCCGGCACCTATTCTTTGGATGCCAAAAGTTTGGGCGAGGAAGTCACAAGAAAAGCGCTTTTCAGCCACAAAGACTTAGGAAACGCTCAGGTCGTGGTTGTGGTTGTCGACGACACTCAGCTCATGCGGCAGCTGCTTCTTGCACAACAAATGATTTCTGCGGGCTTTCGAGTGATTGTGGCGGTCACCATGGCAGACTCATTGGCTAAAGCAAAAGCAACATTTTAACCTGAGGTCCTTGCGAAAGCACTGAACGTTCCATGCCTGATGGTCTAAGGTATTCTTGGAAAAGGTATGGACCGCTTGGCGCAAGCGATCGAGCTAGAAATGAGGAAACCGCGCCTACGGCCAACTTCAAACACAGCTTGGGGTGAAGAGAAAATTCATTAGGCAGCGAAAGAATCGCGGGGAATCGCTGGTAAAACAATTCAACTTCAACACGGTACGGATTTTTTACGTCTGACTAAGATTGCAGATCGTTTTTGATGCACCCGATTTTTGGTATTGTGGCTTTCTTTGCGATTATGAGTTTGATTTTTTCTTCGATCTATTGGCGGTTTTTGAATTTTAAAATTGTTAAAAAACAGCGATTTTTTGATGATTTTCGCAAGACCAAGAAACCAAAAAAAACCCTGTAAAAACAGAGACTTGCTTGGTGCCCCCGAGCCTAAGCTGTGCGAACACAGGGAACGAGGTATTTTCGATCTGAGGCTCGAAAATCAGCCTTGTGTGATTAAAACGTACTCTGTTACTTGGAAAAGATCAACACTTGATGTCGCGGAGCTGGTTACTAAGCGATACATCGAGGGAATAGGACTTGCTGAACTTGCGGAGCATTACGGTGTTTCTGATAATACGATTCAGTCAGCCTATCTCACGCAAAAAAAGAACAAGTTCAATCACAAATCAATTAGTCCTGAGCTTAAGAAAAAACTTCTTAAAGCCGCAGGCAATGGATGAGGTCATTTATGATTAGATTTATTGCGGGTATTATTACGTTTTGTCTGATGATCGGCATTGGAGACACATTTTTTCAAATAACCTATAAAATGGCGGATGATGCAAAGGATGCTTTTCAAAACCATCAACTCAAATATTCTGCATTTACGCGTGAACTAACAAAGCCAGCGGCCAAGAACAAAAAATAAAAATCCGTTTTCATTTTTTCGGAGGATAACTTCGCAGTTATTTTTAATCTACTCGGGCGATCCGTTTGGATCGCCTTTCAGTTTTTAGGGTTTTTGGCCTTTCTTTATATTGTTTTAAATTTTTAACCGACAGAGTATGCACTGACTTAAAATAATCATGTATTTAGTTTCAGGCTTAAAAAATCTTTACTATTTCTTATAGGGGCGAAGTCTATGCCCATTTCTTTCAGATCCTCATTGCCGATGCCCCAATTGAGCAAAAGCTTGTGGGCCACTTGACGACGGAACTTGTAGGAATCCGCGTGTCCCATCAAGCCTAGTCTTGAGTTGATTTTTTGAAGCTCGTGTCGGTTTTTATGACCTAGAGGCAACGACAATGCGTGATGGTCTGTTGTGCGCCACCAATTAAGCTGCGTTAATCGTCTCGCCTCATTGACGAGTTTCCACTTTTTATCTGGTGGCACATGAATCCGCAGTGGCTCTTTGGGATCATTCACTTGCTTTAGTTCCATTCCCAAGTATTCAATACCTTGATGAAGTGGTTTAAGTTTGGTCTTGGTTGGATTTAAATTTTGATTTCTTTCTGTTCTGAGCCATTGATCAATAACGGCATCTAAGGGCTTTAATTTGTCTGGGTCCGTATCAAGCAAAAGTAAATCATCCATATAGCGTAAGTAACCGCCAGGTTTTAAGTTTCGCGTAATCATGTGATCGAGTTCGTTTAAATAAAGATTCGCTCCGAAC
>CAZFSX010000229.1:0-2458 GCA_964522115.1 uncultured Pseudobdellovibrionaceae bacterium
AAAAGATGGAACATTGTTGCCAATCCCAGTGGCGATGATCGAACAAACATCTGGAGAAGAAGTAAAACGTGCTTTAGCTGTGGGAAGAGTTGTCTCTGCCAAAGTAGCCACAGTCCCAACGGATTATGCCAGCATGGACGGAACCAGTATGGCAACGCCGCATGTGGCAGGAGTAGTTGCGTTGATGAAGTCTGCAAATAAAAATTTGCGACCATCAGCAGTGAAGCAATTGATTCGATCGACAGCTGTACCATTGGGGCCCAATGATCAAAATCAATTGGGTGCAGGACTTATCGATGCTGAAAAATCCGTCGGCGCTGCATTGAATGCACGATAGTTTGCTTTCATAAACATTTCTTGACCAAAATCCAAAAACCTCTTCATCATCAGTGAAGAGGTTTTTTTATGAAAAAAATAAGTTTGGTTCTTTTAATGTTGGTTGGTGCAGGAATGGTACTTTTTTCCATCGGGGGTGGAGGAATCCCTTTGAAAAGATTCGCGGCAACGGCACCAGAAAGAATTTACGAAGAACTTCGCAAAGAAGCCAGATCCAACAAAGAATTGAATCAACTTTTTATCTCTTCGAAATCTTGGAATTGGGAAAGTACTCAGCCATCTCTTGACTGTTGGAAGGATCAGCTGCAGAAGTTAAGTTCTGGAAGTGGAGAACTGAAAACAACAGCAACTTTAATGGCAACCATGGATCAAGGACATCCTTTGTTGATCGTGCAGATGGCACAGTTTGATCAAAAGGGAAATTTGAAAATGGAAGTTGATCGAAGCTTTGCATTGAAGATGGGACCCATGGATCAGTGGTTGGGCTCTTGCCACGCCAATCAACTTGCACAGGCTTTAACCTCAGTGGAAAAAGCGGGAGAATGAATCATGAAAAAAATTATCAAAGAAAATATGTCCAAACATCTGATCACGATCAAATACGATTACAGTCTGGATGCAGCTTACAATCAAATGCAGGCCAATAATATTCGCCACCTTCCAGTGTTGGATGAATCCGATGCTGTCGTGGGCATTCTTTCAGATCGTGATTTATCTCGAGCGATGCGTTCAAAATTAGAGGGTGCGTGGGGAATGAAAGTGGAGTCTTTGGATTTTGATCCCCAGGCTCGCGTTTCTGATTATATGACTTGGCCCGAGAAAGTTGTGGATGTGAATGCATCTTTAAAAACGGTCACAGCCAAAATGATCCAAGAAAAGCTGTCTTGTTTTTTAATTGCTGACAAAGAACAAATTGTTGGCATCGTGACCAGCGAAGATTTGCTTCGCGCACTGTATCATCTTTTGTCTGAGGATGAAGGTAAATCAAGCAAGTTGGATTTAGGTATTTTGATGGAACCAGGCTTTCAAAAGTTAACACAAATGATCAGTGACACTGGTTTGTAAAACACTTGAAAGTAAAGCATTTGAAGGTCGACGATCTGCATTAAATTAAATGAGCCCAGAATAAATATATTCTGGGCTTTTTCTTGGAAAAAACTGAAAAACTTATTTCCACCGCCAGTGTCAAATTTCACTGAGTTTTCAACAATTTCTTGATTTTCCTATCAATCGGACTTATCTAACTTCGTTTTTGAAATCCATATTCTGGAATTCTTGGGGGATTCTATGTTGTCTCGGTTTTTAAGTTTTAGTTTTGTTTTTCTGTCTTCATTTTTAACTCAGAGTTTTGCTGTCAATTCCAATCATGTCTCTGCACAATGTGATCTTGTTTTTTCAGATCGATTTCGAACATACCGACAACCAGCGCTGGAAGACCTGCATATAAAATCCGTGGAAGCGCAGGTGAAATCAGGCTGGAAGGCCCCAACATTTGTAACTCCAGCTCAAGAGTTTGCTTTATATGAAACAAGAAAAGGAATTGTAGGTCCAACTTTTGTACAAAAATCACTGGTTCCTGGTGATAAATTAATTCCAAGTTCTCTTGTGGGAGCCAATGAACGAGGAGTTGTAAAGACCAGCAATGGTCTTATGGTTCATGTCCTTGGGAATATAGATAATAAAAACTTCGTGATGGGTGTGAGTAACTATGCCTTGGTTGCAAATGAATCTCGCTCTGAAAAATTTTATGATAGTGAAGATTCCATGGATGTTATTTTGTGGGATCATGGTGGAGGGACAGAAACAACGGGCCATCATACGGGTGTAGGGCCCATGGGCTACTTTCGTTCCTTCAAAGTCGATGTGATTGCTATTGATTTACCATGGCATTCTCAGGGATTAAGAGATGATTTTGCAGCAGCAAAAGAATTATTAGATTTTTTAGAAAAAATTCGTCACAAGTACGTTTCTAAAGGTAAACGTGTATGGTTGGCTGGACATAGTATGGGTGGAGCTATTGCCCTTCTGTATCAGCAGATTTACGGGGAGAAGACGGATGTTTTTGCTGGAATTATGGCACTATCTCCTGTTGTTGATGTCCTGCCAGGAGCGAATCTCAAAC
>CAZFSX010000229.1:2468-4777 GCA_964522115.1 uncultured Pseudobdellovibrionaceae bacterium
AAATCAAGAGTATGAACGTCTCGAGGCAATCAATCGAAAGAACACAGAAATACCTGAAGGGGAAAGATCTTTAGGTGAAGCTCTTGCTCGTCAAGGGAAAATTTCTCCAGTTTGTGGTTTGTACTGTGATCTATTGATTTACTCGTTGGATTTCAATGAAGCCATGAAGCCTGAAAAAAAGATTCCAATGATGATTCTCATTGGTAAAGGTGATGGATTGTATCAGGGTTCAGAAAAACAATTTGAACGGTATGCTCAACATCCATCAAAAAATATTCAGTTGCATGTCTTAGGCAAGAGAAGATTTTTAACAGATAAAGAGGGTGGGGCTGTTGCGAATGCCGGTCATCTTGTCTTTGATAATAAGCCATATATTCGAATGGATCAGGATTTGAGTGATGCGGCTCTTGCTTGGTTGGATTATGTGCCTGCTATTTCTAAAGCGGCAGTCAAAGCAGCTACAGACTATCGAAAAAAATTCAAGGATGGATCCATCAGTCGTAAAGAATTGTCGAGGGATTTTAAAAAACAAATAATAGCTGGTCGTGTAACTCCCGATTATCTGACAAAAATGAGAGATCAAGGTGTGATCTCTTGGGATCCTATTTTTTCAGCAGAAGATCTATTTGAAATTGAAACATTTGTTCTTATGAGAAAATTTATGTCCAAAGTTTCAGGACATGAATTAGTGAAGCATGTTAAAACAAGTGGACCTGATGCGTCCCTTCATATTCGTTACAGTTACATGAATAACTTGGTCTTCCGTCAGTTTGCTTCAGGTTTCATTTATACACACGTGCGACCGACAGAGCTTGGTGCAAGTCTTGGGAAAAAACTCGAGAACACAAAAAAATTCCAAATGGCTTTGCATAATGATCTTAAGGGAAGTCGTACGGTCACAGAGACTGAAATTTTGCCTTTCGTATCAACATTTATTGATCATTTAGAATCTCTTCAGTCCGTTGAAAAATTTATGAATCAAACTCAGATGGTGGGTAAAGCTACGATGATTCATGAATGGAATCGATTGATCACCCATATGACTCAGTTTGTTCAAAATCCAAAGACGTCATCTCTTCTTGTTAATTTGGATATCTTGAGACGTATGTTAGATCTTTCTCATTGGTCGGCTCAAAATATGTCTTTGGCCTCAAATCCTTTGTTGTGGACTGAGTTGCAAAATCAAATACAGAGCATCTTGGAATTTGAAAAAACACCTCAGGCTCTTGATCGCAGGAACCTTATTAGCTTTTTATATGAAAGCATTTCTGCTTATTCGAGGAGTATTGAGTCGATACTCAAAGGTTTGGATGTTCCTTCCGGTGAAAATGGGAGCAAGGTTGCAGCACTTTTGAAAGAAGTTGAGTCCTATCAATTAGAACTTCGTTCACAAAGAAAAAATCGATCTGAGCTCAAGTTGAGCTTGCAAAATGAACGTCAAAAACAAGATCGAGTGGAAGCAATGCTGATGTCACTCAAATCATGGGTACGTTCAGAAGTATTGAAAGATTTGTATGATCAGAATGAAAATGCTTTTCAAAAGTTGATGGATACAGATAAGCGTATTCGTGCTCGAAATACGGAGTTATTGGATTCAAGGTTTAATGGACGGGAATTTGTTGGGGGTAGTTATAAATCTCTACCATCAGATTTAGTTGCAGAATATGAATTGTATGCCAAACAAAAGCAGGAGTACCGCCATATTTCCAGTGAATATGAACAAGCACTTCTTACTGAGTTATCAAAAGGTCATGCAAAGTTGAAGCGTTTAAGAGGTCATGAATACGTCGATTTATTAAATTCGATCCATCGTCGTTTTGCGGAAGAGTTGATCGATCAGCGTGCTGGAGTTCGGATCGATGAGAGCTTTAATGACGAAGATCTTAAATCAAAAGATAAAATTTACGTTCCAGATTCTGAAGAAGTACGTATGGACATTCGTGGTCGCCTTGAGCATCGTATTGTGGAGTTAGGCCGCGAATGGCACAGCAATGGAGTTGTCATTCAAGCTCTGACAAATGAAATGGCAGAGTTAGATCGTTACTTGGCGGAAATTCAGACCCGTATTTTTCATCTGGATGCTGAAATTTATAAAT
The DNA here is from genome assembly GCA_964522115.1 of uncultured Pseudobdellovibrionaceae bacterium. Lineage (GTDB taxonomy): Bacteria > Bdellovibrionota > Bdellovibrionia > Bdellovibrionales > Bdellovibrionaceae > CAZFSX01. The sequence continues at coordinate 4,565 of CAZFSX010000229.1, forward strand.
TACGTGGTGGAAAGTATTTTACACATGAATATTACACCTTCATGTCATTATTGAATATGCCTCCTGAATGGTATGAAAAAGAGGAAAATCGGGCTGAGATCAACAATCTTTTCCAAAAGCTTTGGAAAGAATGGCAAGAGATGTGGGGAGATCGTCCGATAGAATCCAAAGATGATCTTTACTAGATGAAACGCCGTCTTATGACAAGGGTCC
>CAZFSX010000230.1:0-4773 GCA_964522115.1 uncultured Pseudobdellovibrionaceae bacterium
GTCCTGAATGGGATCTATTTGTGAAAAGGGTTGGCTACAAAGCCAGCCCTTTTTTTTATGGACTTTCCTCAACCGGGGGGATCATACTTAAAAGTGCTTCCCAACCACTTTCACGAAAGGAAAGAACCATGAAAAGGAATTCTGTAGTTACGATGATAGCATCTTTATTTGCTTTGGCTGCGACAGCGGCTCCTTATAAATTGGATACGGCTCATACGGATGTTGGATTCAGCATTCAACATTTGATGATTTCCAATGTGAAGGGTGCATTTAAAGATTTTTCTGGGTCCTTCGATTTTGATGAAGCCAAAGGTGAAGTTAAAAAAATCAGTGTTGAAATTAAGGCGGCATCGATTGATACGCGCAATGGAAAACGTGATGATCATTTGCGATCTGCTGATTTTTTTGATGTTGAAAAACACCCTGTGATCACATTCAAGGCAGATGCTGTGAAAGTGAAAGAGAAAAAGGCTGAAAAGATCAAAGGGATGTTAACAATGCATGGGGTTTCAAAAGAAGTGACTTTGGATTTAACTTACTCTGGAAAAAATCCTGATCCCATGGGAACAATGCATATGGGCTTTGAGTTGAAAGGTAAAATCAACCGTAAAGACTTCGGCTTAGCTTGGAACAAAGCTTTGGAAAAAGGTGGAGTTGTTGTCGGTGAAGAAGTGATGTTGGATATTTCTGGGGAAGTCGTGCCTCAGTAATAAGATTTGAACATTTGATCAATGTATTGAGAAAAGGCCTCAGCAAGAATGCTGGGGCTATTTTATTTTACCGGTTTTCGAAAAAATTTCTGAGTGCGGTGAAGCTGAAAACCTCTTTCGAATTTTAAGTAATGTGGAACGACGGCGCCATTGGTTCCAAGGACTTTTGTGAAAGCAACGAATTGACGGAACCCTGTTTCGGGCATTTGAAGCCCATGGATATCTTCATAAATTTGGGGAAGCCCGAAAGGTTCAGCTAGGTTGACCTCCAGAGTTTGCAGATTGATGAAAAGAAAACTTAATCCCCCAGAAGGTTTCGTTGTTTCGAGAAGAATCACGGCCATCTGCTCATTCGAGGCAGCTACTTTTTTCGGTTCTTCCATTTTTGTAAGGTAGAATTTTGGTTGAAATCCCAAATCTGATAGCCCATCCAGATCCAATACGGATTCCTGAACTAAGCTCCATTTTGAGTTTGCGTACTGTATCCGATGCAAATAGATTTTTCCCTGGTAAATTTCAACTTTGACGGCTCCATCCAAATTCCGAAAAATTTCATGAAAGCTTCCCTTTTTCCAGTGAATATTCGGAAGACTGATCGAGTTTTTGGTCCCCAGGTAAGGATTTCCAATGAACATTTCTCGTTGAGGTTTGTTTTGAGGTGATTTTGTTGAATTCTTTAAGACTTCGGGGAAACCAATCAGTAGATCTCCTCGATGGTAAGAGAAGGCCATGGGGCGACCGAACGTCATCAGCTCAAGGGTTTCTGGAGTTGCTAGTTTTTGAAGGAGCTTTTCTTGAGCAAAAATTTGACGAGGACTTTTTCCCTCTGTGCCAGTGAAGGGATTCTCTTGAAAGTCATTGTAAACCCAGGTCTGAGTTCCTAAAAATGTCCCTTGAATAAAAATCTCTTGGCAGGTCAATGTCTTTTCTTCAGCAGATTTTGGAATGCCTTGGGCCAGGGCAAGTATGCTGAAAAGGTTGATGCTGAGAAAAATCAAAGACCGTCCCCTTTCGCTTGTCCAAGACAGGGCTCGTTCATTGAATACCTGAGAGATCATTTTTTGAGTGAAGCTGTTCATAGCAACGGAGTATAAGGGAGACCCGTGCAAATATCTAGATGTTAAGATTCTGACAGTCAGTTCGTTCTTGGAACCACTTGAAGCATGGAAAGCTTTCCAATTTTGTCTTAAAGATTGAAGTTTTCTTCAAATAGGGTACAGATAGAGCACTGAATTTTTGAAGAAGAGGTACGTATGCAAGATGAAATGATGCCACGACAGGAATATATTCCACCACGTCCACCGAAGTCTTTTCGTATCAAGCTGGAAGTTCACATGTCGGGTTTTCGCTTGGATAACGTCCTTTTGAAAAGCTTGCGTGAACAAAAACAAAATCTAAATCTTCAAAATGTCACTCGCACAACCTACAAAGAACTCTTCAGCACAGGTAAAATCCTGATCAAGGGACAGCGAGCACGTCCTTCCTCAAACGTCTGCAAGGGAATCACCTACGTCGATATTTTGGGGTATTGAGGCTCGGGAAAGACATATCCATTCTTGCCTCAAGATATATTACTTGAACTTATTGAGAGAGTTTTGAAGGATCCTACTTACCTTTTTAAAGATGACTCTGCACCATTCAAAGAATAGGATTTTTTTTATCGACTTGATAATGGTTCTTATTTGGTGGCAGTTGTTAAAATTATCCCAGAGGGTGCATATCTTGCGAGTTTATATCCAACAGGAAGCCGTATTCGAGCAAAGCACAAAAAGTTAAAGAAGGTTCGTTTATGAAAAGTAAAAATATTTCATTTCGTATTATTGGAACTTCAGGTCCATTAACAATTAGAATATTAGATGGGATTTTTGGTGTAGCAACAGAAAGTAAGAATCACAAAGGCGTGGGTTTCTTTTCCGAAGATGGAGGGCTTCTTGGTGTTGAGTTTGATGATGTGGAAGCCGTCGAAGATCATCAGACTTTAGAGTTTGACCGAGATAAAGTTGAAATTTGGGTCAAAAATAAAAAAGTTCGTTTCGAGCACTCGAGAATAAAAAAATCAGATTCACATCGCTCATCCAAAAAGTCTGTAGCCTAGGCAAAATAAGGCCTCAGATCTGAGGCCAGCAGAAGATTTGCATTTGGCTGTTGTCCATGAACATTTTAAGTCTTTGAAGGGCGAAGTCTTTATCACCCAAAATGATGGTGTCTTCCATCAGAGTGCGAGGTTGAAAGCTTGTTCCTATGCACTTTTTTTCTGTGGACGCAGCAGGACCCGTCTCTGATTTTTTTACTTCTTCGATGCTTGTCAGTACGCCTTGTTGAATGACCATGGTCTTCACTTCGTAACTGATGCTTTGGTCAGGGTGGGTCACCTGTCGTAGAACAAAAAGGGTTTGAGTCACAGGATCTCCAATTTTTGTTGCTGCAGGAGTCGGAGTGAGCAGCATACTTAAAAAGTATTTTTCACGTTCTTTGATGGAAAAACTTTCAAGTGGAATCGGAGTTAATTCACCACTTAAAAAAGGAACCTCAAGAACAGCGCCTTTTCCTTCCAAAGAAAGTTCGATGCGCAAGCGAGATGTCGCAGTTGAAGTTTGAGACTGAGAATCTTGGGAAGATAATCTTGTCTGACACGGTATCGATTTTTGAAAGTGGTAAAAATAGCAGGAATCTGTCAGACGGTGAGATAAGCTGGCTGTTTGCAAGATTTGAAACAGCTGTCCCTGTTTGAAAGAAATTTGTTCCGTCGGTTTGGAGGATGGAGGATCTTTGAAAAGCTTCGAATTAAAAAATCGAGGGTCAAAATCATTATTCAATAAGAGTTGAACGGCTTCCGTTCCTGAGATTGTTTGGCGGTTTTCAAAAAGATAGTGAGTCACATATCGAATTTTTTCATAGTCTTTATCGTTCAACAGACGTAATGGCTCGGGGGGGATGAGGTCATCAAATATTTTTAAATTTTTGGATTGCTCGTCGCGGTCCACATTGGAAGCTATACCCGTTTGGATGGATTGGATTTCATTTTGGATTTCACTGAATTTTTTAAATCTTAAATTGTACAAAGCCATCACCCACTCGTGAAGAATGAGTTCCGCAAATTCTTCACTATTCATCTTTTCCACAAACTGCTGATCTATCCAAATTTCTCGGCCATTTATGGTTTGGATAGCTAGTTGCTGTGTTGTATTTCGAAAAAAGGTCACACCTAAAAACTCGTTGGAAATGGGTTTATGTTCAACAGGTGCTAAATACCAAGTTTTTAGTTCTAAGGGATAAATCATCCAGAAGGATTGAGATGTGCCTTGAAGGTCCTTGATCCATCGATCCCGCAGAGGTTGGAGATGTTGAAAAACCTCATGCTTTTTGGGTGAGAAAATATATCTTTCAAGAATTTTATTATTCACTCCATTGCCACCTCCGGAATGGGAGGTTCCTTCAGCCGTTGTTGTATTTCCGCCAACCTGAGGGGGCGTTGAAGTTCCTCCACTTCCAGATAGAGGATTTGTCCCAGAGGAAGTGGTGGCTGGAGAGGAAGAACTACGATCAGGCTTTTGACAGGCGACAAGATTTGTCACAAGGATTGTGGCCACGGCCAGGGCTGGAATTTTTAAAAGGCTTAATTTCATTTTTAACTCCCATATACCCCATGAAGACAGCGCCTTTCGCTTTTGTTAGCTTTTAAGACCCTGAAAGCTGTCCAACACTGATATTCAGTTTTTAATCATTCAATAATTATACCAGGGCTTTTTTTGACAAAGCCCTGGTGCAAGGACTTACTTTTGGCTTGTGCATCCGAAAGAGTACTGGCGTTCCATATCTAGTATAAAAGTTGTCACACGATTTTCAGATTGCATGCGACTCAATGAAACTGTGGTTTTATTATAACTTACATCTGAGATCGACAAGTTTTCAGCAGTGCTTTGGTAACTGATAATTTGTCGGCCTCCGTTTTCAGCGATCACTTGAGGTTCCGTGGAAAGTGGCTTCATGGCCTTTAAGTTTGAAGATCGCGATGAATTTTCGAAGGGGGATATAAATCCAAAAACTTGAGTTCCTTCGCGAA
>CAZFSX010000231.1:0-324 GCA_964522115.1 uncultured Pseudobdellovibrionaceae bacterium
AAAGGAACCATAATGCTTTCCGTTCAAGTTGCGATGTCCACCGCCTGTGGGGCTAACATGGCATTGAGTGCAGCTAACATAAGTGTGTCGAACGGCGTATTCAGGTCGTGCTTCTGCGTAACCCGCGCCCAAAATAAAAAGGGTCAGTGTAAGTATTTCTTTTTTCATAGGCCCCGCTCATCTCACTTTGCGGACCGAATGGAAAGTAAAATTTGTGTGTAGACCGATAAAATCCAACGCCCGGGTGGAGGCGTCACGTGATTCAATCAATTAAAATTGATTTTTCCACATCATGGATTCAACCGGAATTGACTTGGTTTCGTT
>CAZFSX010000231.1:334-1375 GCA_964522115.1 uncultured Pseudobdellovibrionaceae bacterium
GTATTTGGCAGAAGTTTTTGTGTTGTAAGGAGTCGCTAATTCACCTTGAGTTTCAAAGTAAATCAACTGACCGACAGGCATCCCTGCATAAACGCGAACTGGTTTTTTGACAGAGATTTCAAGAGTCCAAAAGTTACAGAAACCAACATCGCCTTTTCCAGCGGTCGCATGAATATCAATCCCTAAGCGTCCTACGCTGGACTTGCCTTCAAGAAAGGGAACATGCTTGTGCGTTTCTGTGTACTCTTCCGTCACTCCCAAATAGAATTGATCGGGCTGAAGAACAAAGCCTTCAGCCGGAATTTCAATCAATCGAATTCGATTGTGTTTGCGAGCATCCAAAACATCATCTTCATAAAGTCCAAGAGTTTTGCCTAAATGAACATCATAGGAATTGCTGCCTAGACATTCGCGTCGGAAAGGTTCTACTTTGATAGAACCTTTTTGAATTTCTTCCAGGATTTGAAGATCAGTCAGGATCATACCCAATACCGCCTATTTTGTTTCGCGGTGAATTGTATGACGTTGCAAATTAGGGTTGTATTTCTTTTTCTCCAGGCGACCAGGAGTTTTAGTTTTGTTTTTTGTCGTTGTGTAGCGAGAAACTGGCTTGCCCGCAGCGCGTGCTTCTGTGCACTCGAGGGTGATAATGATACGACCTTTTTTCTTAGCCATGGAAGACTCCCTGTTTAAAATAAGCGTTTGATTTCAAACTTACGAAGGGTCATGCTTATCAAAAGAAAAACCAAACATCAATATCCAAAATGATTTTTGAAGAAGGATCGATAAGGGGGTGTCGGATGGGTCATGGAATGAAGTGGGTGCTTACCAGTTGGATTTTTGCTCTTCAGCTGGCATGTGCGCAGGTCCCTGTGGGAGCAATGCTGCATGGAGACACAAATCAACCTGCAGATATTCAAGCTTGGGCAGCTTCTTTGCAATCTCTCTGGGGAGAGCAACATGTCTGTACTCATAAATGTCATCAGCGTACTTCTCAGAGTCTTCGATTTCTCGGGGATAATGAGGCATAAGAAAGTTTTT
>CAZFSX010000231.1:1385-2965 GCA_964522115.1 uncultured Pseudobdellovibrionaceae bacterium
CAGATGGCCATTGCTGACCAACAGGTTCAAGTTCTTCAAGTTCTTCGACAAAAGGGGCATCAGGTTTCCGTGGGGATGGAGTTTTTTGAATATCCAGATCAATCCTTGGTGGATCAGTGGCGCCAGGGATCTTTAACCACCCAAGATTTTTTGCAAAAGACATGGTCACCAAAGATGAATTGGAAGGCTTACGAAAGGCAGGCTCTTTTCCCGCAGGGAGCACAAGCAAGAACTCTTGCTTTGAATATTCCGCGCTCTATTTCCTCTAGCATGGCTCAAGGAGGGATTCAGGCTCTAAGCCCCCAGCAAATGTCGATGCTGCCTCCGAATTTTACTTTGGGAAATGAAAAATATTTTCAAAGGTTTCAAAATTTAATGAAGGATCACGTGAAGGATCCTGCAAAGCTGAGAAACTATTTTGCCTCTCAATCCCTTTGGGATGATACGATGGCATGGAAAGCTGCCGAATTTCAACGTCAACATCCTGATCAAATTTTGGTGGTCATCATTGGTGAAGCCCATGTCCAGTACGGAGGTGGTTTTCCCGATCGCCTTCGTCAGCGAGGTGTTTCCAATATTTCGACCATCAGCCAAGTGAATCTTTGGCAGGCCTCTGTCAGCGAGCAATGGGAAATGGTGCGACCTGATCCTGTCTATGGCCCAAGAGCAGATTTGATTTTTACAAGCTCCTATGACGAGATGTCGAAGCTTGCGCCATAGTTCTATGTTAGAAAATAGCGTCCTCTCAAAATGAGATGTCGATGATTCTTTAGACAGTGAAAAAAGCTTAGGCGATGGGAAGCATTCCCTTCTGTTTATGGCGGCACTTGTTTTGCAATTCATTCAAGATAATGAATCAAACAAGGGGGGCCTCAGTGAAAAGAATCAATTTGAAACATCACGCTCTATTGCGCAACTTATCCTTGGTCTTATTGGGTGCCATTTCCATCACCTTATTTCAGAATTTCAAATTTGCGGGGCGTCCCCACAAAGGCTTGGATCTTGGAATGAATTGCAAGCAGGGAGAATGGGTGAAGCTGGGGAAATTCGAACAGAGTCGTCACCTTGTGAAAAGTTCATCGATGAATCAAGTGAAATTAATGCTTCCTCATCTTGAAAATGTGGAAGTGGAATACCTTTGCCCTGACGAAAAAAATGCCGAAACAGTTTTGCGGTTGCGCGATCCTGAGTTGAATGCCACCGTGAATTTAGAAATCAAACGCTTTAGCAATATTCCTCAAGAAAGAGGCGTCGCAAGTGTTGATTAATTCCAGAAGCTAGTTTAGAAAACCCTTTCTGTCTTTTTGAAGATGAAGAAAGGGTTTTGCATGTTGCAAGAAACCAATTACATTTTACACCGCCGATTTGATCGTATGGGTCGCCTTGTGGGTGATCCTGGTATGCAAAAAATAATGAACTCTCACGTGATGGTGATCGGAGTCGGAGGCGTGGGCAGTTGGGCAGCTGAAAGCCTTGCTCGATCAGGTGTGGGTCGAATGACCTTGGTGGATTTTGATGAAATCTGCATTACAAATACAAATCGCCAGTTGCATGCATTGACAGGTCTATTAGGTCAAAAG
>CAZFSX010000231.1:2982-4722 GCA_964522115.1 uncultured Pseudobdellovibrionaceae bacterium
ATTGTACGCAAATATTTGCAGAACGTCCTGATTACGTTTTGGACTGCATTGATAACTTAACTGCAAAATCTCATTTGATCTCTTTTTGTCGCCAACAGGGTATTCCTTTGATTGTTTCAACAGGTGCAGCTGCGCGCTTGGATCCTTCCATGATTCAGGTCGCAGATTTGGCAAAAAGTCACACGGATCCTATGGCTCAACAGCTGCGAAAAATTTTAAGAACGAAGCACGAATTTCCTCGCGATGAAGATTTTGGTGTTCCCTGTGTTTTTTCAGACGAGGAACCCATGCTTCCCATCGAACTTCACTATGATCATGGGCAAGGGTTTAAGTGCGTTTGCCCTCAGGGACAAAATGATCTGCACAGTTGTGATAAACGCAATCGCATTTATGGGACGGCCTCTTTCGTGACGGGATCTTTTGGCTTTCATATGGCGTCATGGGTGATTCGACAAATTTTACAAAAAACTGCGGAATAGGTGCGGAGGTCTCTTGTGGGAGTACTACTTTTTTTCTTTATTGGATTGATGACTATTTTCGTTGGTGGAGTCGTGATTTATTTCACTGTTCGTCACCACTGGTTTCCAACGAAAGTTGTGACAGCGCAGACCTCTGGATCTTTGAAGGATGTGGGACTAAAAACCGATGATGGCTTGGCAAAGAGTTCTGAATCCTTGAATTGAGCCTTTTGAGTCCTCTTTCCAATGTTCTTCCTGAAGAAAAGCTTCTTGAAAAACCCAGTCAAGAAGGCTATGACTAGAAAAATTTTTTAATGCAAACGGAATCAAGTTCATAAGGAGCAATTATGATTTCTCAATTTATCGATCATCACTATCGTCATTTTAATGCTGCTGCTTTAAAAAATGCAGCTCAAGCTTATAAAACTCACTTGGATCAAGGTGGTAAAATGATGATCACTTTGGCTGGTGCTATGAGTACAGCTGAATTAGGTCTTTCTTTGGCAGAAATGATTCGTCAAGATAAGGTGCAGGCGATCTGTTGCACAGGCGCGAACTTGGAAGAAGATATTTTCAATTTGGTGGCGCATGATCATTATGAATTGGTTCCCAACTACCGTGACTTGACTCCGCAAGATGAAGAAAAACTTTTAAATAAGCACTTGAATCGCGTGACAGATACTTGCATTCCTGAAGAGGAAGCGATTCGTCGTATTGAAAAAGCTGTTTTGGATGAGTGGCAAAAAGCAGATCGTGCCGGAGAAGCTTATTTTCCTCACGAGTTTATGTACAAAATTATTCGTTCAGGTGTTTTGAAGCAATATTACCAAATCGATCCTAAAAATAGCTGGATGGTTGCTGCTGCAGAAAAAAATATTCCAATGATCGTTCCTGGTTGGGAAGACTCAACTTTAGGAAATATTTTTGCAGGCCATGTGATCAAAGGGGACATTAAAAATGTTCACACTGTGAAAACTGGAATCCAGTACATGATGAATTTGGCTGAATGGTACATGAGCACGACGAAGAAAAGTTCAGTTGGCTTTTTCCAAATCGGTGGTGGTATTGCGGGTGATTTCCCGATCTGTGTTGTGCCTATGTTAAGTCAGGACCTTTTGCATGACGAGGTCAAGGTCTGGGGCTACTTCTGTCAGATCAGTGATTCCACAACAAGCTATGGTTCTTATTCAGGTGCGATTCCTAACGAGAAAATCACTTGGGGTAAATTGGCTGTGGATACACCTAAATTTGTGATTGAATCCGATGCTTCGATTGTTGCTCC
>CAZFSX010000232.1:0-4705 GCA_964522115.1 uncultured Pseudobdellovibrionaceae bacterium
ATACACAGGAAGACCCGTTTGAGGGTCCTTTCCTAAGGAGTCAGCTCCGTTGATCTTTTGATCAATGAACTTTTGTGCAGCTTCGGCAGTCATCTGGGCCGGAGATTCACTTTCAGGAATGGAAGCACACATTTCCTGACCACTGATCGTGGTGCAAACATAGGCTCCAAATCGACCCACGCGGAAAACATAATTGGGTAATCCATCCAAATGAATCGAACGAGCCTCGTCAGGATCAATCTTCTTTTCTTGGGATTCAACCGTGGTCTTCAAACCAGTTTTGCCGAAATAAATGGATGTTAAATATTTGATCGAATCCAAGTCACCTTCCGCAATGGTATCCAATGATTTTTCCATTTCTGAAGTGAAACCCAAATCAACATACAAAGGTAAATGCTGTTTTAATAACTTCGTCACAATCAAAGCTGTGAAAGTTGGAACCAAAGCATTCCCCTCGCGCTTGACATAACCACGGTCAATGATTGTTCCCATGATGGAAGCATAGGTCGAAGGACGACCAATCCCCTCTTTTTCCATCATTTGCACCAAAGAGGCCTCTGTATAACGAGCCGGTGGTTTGGTTTCATGAGAATGCGTTTTTGACATTGCACAAATTAAAGCATCCAAAGCTTTCAAGGCTGGCAAACGTGTTTCTCTTTCTAACAACTCTGCTTCGGGATCATCACTTCCTTCCACATAGGCACGCAAAAAGCCTGGGAACTCAATGGTCATACCACTGGCTGAAAAACTTGCCTGCCCCACTTGGATCTTAGCACTGACTTGATTTTGGCGTGCATCCACCATCTGACTGGCAACCGTTCTTTTCCAAATCAATTCATACAATTTCAATTGAGTTCCGGTCAGATCTGTTTGATCAGGGTCGACAAAAATATTTCCAGCAGGACGGATCGCCTCATGGGCTTCCTGAGCTCCTTTGACTTTTTTTCCTTCATAGGTACGCGCTTGTGCTGGCAAGAATTCTTTCCCATATTTGGATTGAATGCATTGACGAGCCGCTTGAGTTGCTTCCGTGGAAAGAGCTGTCGAGTCTGTACGCATGTAAGTGATATAACCTTGCTCGTACAACTTTTGAGCCACCTGCATGGTTTCCCGCGAACTCAGTCCCATCTTACGATTGGCCTCTTGTTGCAATGTCGAAGTGATGAAGGGAGCCGCTGGCTTGCGATGAATCGGCTTTTCATCAACTTCTGTCACTTGCCATTTGCCACTTTTCACTTCTGCTGCAATTTTTTCTGCGGTTGCATGATCTAAAACTAAAACATTTTGCCCCTGAAGAAGATCCCCTGTGCGACCATCAAAATCTTTTCCCGTCGCGATTTTCTTGCCTTGATAGATGTTCAAACGGGCTTCAAATTTTTGCGAAGATTTTTCAAGCTCCGCTGTCACACTATGATACTGGGCCTTTTTAAATTTTAAACGCTCATGCTCTCGTTCAGAAACCAAACGCACGGCCACGGACTGAACACGTCCTGCAGAAAGTCCGAACGCAACTTTTTTCCATAATAAAGGAGAAATCGTATAACCCACCAAGCGATCCAAAATACGACGAGCTTCCTGAGCTCGAACTAAGTTATCATCAATCTGACGAGTTTCTTTCAAGGATTTCAAAATAGCGTCTTGAGTGATTTCATGAAATACCATGCGTTTCATTGGGATTTTTGGCTTTAATACTTCCACCAAATGCCAACTGATGCTTTCCCCTTCGCGGTCTTCATCGGTTGCAAGATACAGTTCCGAAGCCTCTTCCATTTTTTCTTTCAAAGTTTTCACGACTTTCGTCTTTTCCTTTGAAACTGTATAAATAGGTTCGAAGTCTTTATCGACATTGACCCCTAAGGAAGCCCAGGATTCTTTTTTAAATTTTTCTGGAATTTCCTTGGATGAATTGGGCAAGTCACGAATGTGCCCCATGCAGGATTCCACGATATAGTCTTTACCTAAGAACTTGCGGATGGTTTTTGCCTTCGTGGGGGACTCCACGATCACTAATTTAATACCACCTTGCGACATTGAATCCGATTTTTTTGCCATGGAACTCCCCGATAACTGATTTTCATAAAATGACCCTTCCTTTTTCTGTGATCAAGAGGAATTTTTGACTTCAAGCGGTAAAAAGAGATTCTTGTTCGCCTTCTTGGAAAAGATGAGTTCAATAGAATCATGAAAAAAATCAGCGAATTTCAAAAGCCCATTCAATTTTTGTTCACCGATATTGATGATACCCTGACGAATGAAGGACAGCTTGGACCACAAGCTTACCAGGCTCTTTGGAGTTTGAACGATGCGGGCATTCACGTGATTCCCGTCACAGGAAGACCTGCGGGTTGGTGCGAAATGATGGCTCGTCAGTGGCCCGTTCAAGGAGTTATCGGAGAAAATGGCGGATTTTATTTTCGTTATCATCAGAAAGTCATGAAGCGAGATTTCTTCTTTGATGCAAGCACTCAGGCCGAAAATAGAAAAAAATTAGATCTTTTGCAGAAAAAAATTTTAAAAGAGGTACCTGGATGTGCCTTGGCCTCGGATCAATTTTGTCGGCTGATGGATTTGGCCATCGACTTCTGTGAAGATGTCCCTGCTTTGACCGAATCATCGATTCAAAAAATTGTGGACCTCTTTCATCACGAAGGAGCCATTGCAAAAGTCAGCTCAATTCATGTCAATGGATGGTTTGGAAAATATGATAAGTTAAGTATGGCACTTCGATTTTTGAAACAGGAATTTTCTGTGGATGAAAAACAAGCGGTGAAGGTCAGTGCTTTTGTCGGAGATTCTCCGAATGATGAACCTATGTTTCAATTTTTTCCAAATAGTTTTGCTGTGGCGAATTTTAGAAAGTACGCGGATCAGGTGAAATATCCTCCGACCTATATTGCTGAGCTGGACGGAGGTCTTGGTTTTTCTGAAATTGCAGATCAAATTCTTCGTTATGCAGAGGCTTGAAACTTCACGGAATACAGTCGATCCATCCACTTTCGTTCAAACTTCAGATCGAACCCCGCCATTTCTCCGCCAATCAAAATAGATTGGTAAACTTTGCGAAGAATATCCAGCTCCATATCGATCCCATCTTCTGAACTTAAAGATTCTTCGATGGCTTCAAAAACACTCATCAAATCTGGAGTTGTGACAACGCGTGGAATTTTGCTCATATCTAAGCCCGTGACTTCGAAGGGTTTAAATCCCACCAAATTATCTGTAAATAAAACTTTCATCCCGCTTGTAAAATTGACTTGGATAAAGTCTTTTCCATCCAGATCCACCCGAGGAAGAACTTCCACTAAATCTGTCGTTGAAAATTTGAATTTCTTACCATCCGTGTGCTGGATTACGGTGACTTCTTTGTCACTTTTTTCTTCAATCGCCAACCCAGAAGCAGAACCCACGAACTTCGTGATTTCAGCTACAAGCTTGGTTGTTGTTTTATCTGAGCTGTTCGAACTCAAACAAGCCTCCTCAGCACTGTTAATCATCGCACAGTGGCTCTATCGTCCCTGACGTTTTTTTACTTAACCTTTTCTTAGAGATTTTTTTGAAAAAATGACGCTTTTTTTAAGATTGAAAAAAACTGTCAAAGGGACTGACGGTTTGTGAAGAACACAGACTGAACAGAAGTAAAGTGATGTCTCAAAAACGAACTATAAAACGCGATGAGCACACAAACACAAACAGGGAGTGGATCCATTGGGCACATGCCAGTGCCGAGTGTTTGCCGGAATTTCGACACGATCACCTTGCCGTAGTAAAAACTGATTTCCAGCAATATTAAAAAGCAATTCTCCAGAAACAACAACGCGAATTTCAACAAAAGGGTGTCGGTGCTCAGAAACCTTTTGTTGTGGCTGGTAGTGTTCTTCAAAGGGTTCCAAACCCTCGTGTTCAAGAATCACTTTCAATTGTTCTTTCGAGGCTGATAATGGAGCCTGCCATCGTGTTATAAGCATGGATGTATTTATGGCAGTCTTTCTTGCTTGGATCAAGGTCCAGTGCTGCGCAACTTAGCTCTTGGAATCCGATGAACTTCCCTTCATCCACTGACGGTATTGTAAAATATTTTTTTCGAATCCGTGAGTGGATGGCTGATAAAATGCTTCCGAGCTCACTCCTGAAGGCCAATAATTCTGCGCCACCCAGCCTTGGGGAAAATCATGGGGATAAAGATATTTTTCTGACCGCAAAAACTCCGGAGCCAAGGCCGATCCATTTTTTTCAACAAACTTTCTGGCCTGATTCAAAGCTAAATAGCTTCGGTTCGATTTCGGCGCAGAAGACAAGTATGTCACAGCCTGTGCCATATTGATTTCAGCTTCGGGAGGGCCAATCACTTCTGCGGCACGAAATACATCCAAGGCTACAGTCAAGGCTCGAGGATCTGCATTTCCAATATCTTCCGAAGCAAAGACAATCATTCGACGACACAAAACCAAGGGATCCATTCCCCCCTTCAAACATCGCAACATATAGTAAAGAGCCGCGTCAGGATCTGATCCCCTCAAACTCTTAATAAATGCCGACAATAAATCATAAAACTGAGTGCCTTGTTTATCAAAAGCAACCCAATGATATCCCAAAATCTGGCGAATATTTTCTTCCGACAAAGGAAAAGACATTTGTTTGGGGCCAGAGCGAAAAAGATCTACAACCAATTCTATGGCATTCAAAAGCCGGCGCCCGTCTCCATCAG
>CAZFSX010000233.1:0-4625 GCA_964522115.1 uncultured Pseudobdellovibrionaceae bacterium
GGTTGTGATTGGGAAAGATACACGATTGTCTGGCTATATGATTGAAATGGCTTTGGCCAGTGGCTTGAACAGTATGGGAGTTCATGTTCATCTTGTAGGACCATTGCCAACACCAGGCATTGGCTATTTGGCTCGAAATATGAGAGCCCATGCTGGAATTGTGATTTCCGCTTCTCATAACCCTTTTCAAGATAATGGTATTAAAATTTTTGGATATGATGGCTTTAAGATTGCCGATTCCATGGAGAGAGAAATTGAAAGATTAGTTCTTGAAGAGGATTTGTCAAAGTATCTTCCTTTGGGATCTGAGGTGGGTCGTACGAAACGTATTGAAGATGCACAAGGTCGTTATATTGTTTATGTCAAAAACACCTTTCCAGATAATTTAACTTTGGATGGGATTCGTATTGTTTTGGATACAGCTCATGGTGCTGCCTATAAAGTTGCTCCTGCCGTTTTTTCTGAACTGGGAGCTGAAGTCATTCAGTTGGGGGATCATCCAAATGGTACAAATATCAACGATAAGGTGGGGGCTTTGCATCCTTCCAAATTAGCAGAAGCAGTTCGAGAATATCGAGCAGATGTTGGAATCAGTTTAGATGGGGATGCGGACCGCGTGATCATGGTGGATGAAAAAGGAAACATCATGAATGGCGATCATATTCTGGGTGTCTGTGCGATGTTCATGAAGAAGCAGGGGAAGTTGAAGAAAAACACTCTTGTTGTAACTCAGATGAGTAATTTTGGATTAGAAAAAGAATTACGGGACAATGGAATCGATGTTGTTAAAACGGGTGTAGGCGATAAGTATGTGGTGGAAGAAATGCGTCGTGGTGATTTTAATCTTGGCGGCGAGCAATCAGGTCACATTATTTTCCTTGATCACACAACAACAGGGGATGGTTCCATCGCAGCCCTGAGCGTCTTGGCTTTGATGAAACAATCAGGGCGTCGTTTAAGTCAGCTGAATGAAATGATTGAGGATGTACCTCAAATTCTTGTCAATTGCCGAGTGAAACAACGTAAAGATTTAGATAGTATTTCAGGATACCAGGATCTCATAAAAACTGTTGAAAAGGATTTGAATGGAGATGGTCGCGTCTTTGTTCGTTTTTCTGGCACAGAGGCCTTGTTACGCATTTTGGTTGAGGGACCTGACCGACAACAAATTGTGGGGCATGCTGAAAAGATTGCTCGATTTTTAGAAAAAGAATTATCATGAAGCTAGGAGTTGCAGATTTTCTTATTGTTTCCTGGCCTGCGAAAAAAGGAAGTCTGAAAACTTGGGCAAAGTTTTTAGAAAGCTCTCCTGTTCCAGTCCTTCTGAAGATGCCTTTGGATAATCAATATTTGAAACATCTGAAAGTGATCAAACCTTATGGTTGTTTGTTTCCTCAGGGAAGTGTCCAGCTTTTGGAAGGGTCTTCCTTGATGATGAAAAATTTTGATCGATGGCAAAGTGCTGGAGTTCAGATGTTTGTTGAGGAAACTTTGCCCATCAAAAGAATTCAAAATTTGCACAAAGCGCCTATCGATGGTGTTGTCTTTTTTGAAAATCACAAAAAAGTTAAAACTTGGATGAAGCAACTTGTTCAGTTGGATAACTGGGGTTTGACTGTGCAGATTTATGGACCCCATGGAAAATAAAAAAATCATTCAGAAATTTTCGTTAAAAAACATGGAAGACATTCGTCATTTGTCTGAATTTTGTATTCAGTTGGATGGATTAAGGAAGATTTTTCTTTTGTCAGGACCATTGGGTGCAGGAAAAACAGAGTTTGTTAAGCAATGGGGGGCTTTGTGGGGAATTATGGATGTCGCATCCCCAAGCTTTGCTCTTCATCATAGTTATGAATCAAGTTTTGGATCTTTAGAACACTGGGATTTGTATCGATTGGAAGATGTTGATCAACTGGAAAGTGTGGGGTTTTGGGATCAGTTTCAGACGCCCCAGGGAACTCTTTTGATTGAGTGGCCAGAAAGAGTTCCCTCTGATTGGTGGCCAAAAGACTGGAAAGTCTTTTGGTTGGATTTTCAGCCGCGTCAGTCCTGTGAAGTTTATCAACGGGATTAAGCGGCCTTCATATTTTGTAAGATTTCCCCAAGAAGTTGCAAGTACTTTAGTGGATAACGGCCAACACAGTTGATTATTAAGTTTTTGACCGCATCTTGACGAGGAACGCCTTCAAAAGTGATGGATCGATCTAAGGCATTGCAAGGAGCAACAATGACACTCAAAGGGTCCATTTTATTTTCTGTTAATCCTGCAGGAAATCCCCCGCCACTGACCCATTCTTCATGTTGCATAATAATATTGATCACAGGTCGATCAAAGTGCTTCTTGTCTTGGACACGACGAGCTCCATCAATGGGATGGGCTTTGTATTTTTTTAAATCCTCTGTGGAAAATTGGCTGATCGGGCGATTGACCATAAGTCCTGAGTGAAAATGTTCAAAATCATGCAGTAAGGATCCAAGCGTCAACATCTGAGTTTGTTTGGGATCCGTTATATTTAATTTTCCAGCTAAAGCAACAGCTAGGGTTGCAACGGTGACTCCATGGTGGGCGATATTTTGGTCCACATTTTCTATATTCATAATTGCCGCAAAGGCGCTTTCATTTTTTAAAAATTCAACATATCGGCCAGCGGCATCTTTGGCTGTATTGTAGGCCTCGACGTTATCTGCATTTTCCATGACCTCTTCGGCATTGCTTTGTTGAGCGCCTTGAACAATTTCAGATCGAGTCACAATATTTTTATTGGACTTATTGTCGTAGGCCATTTCGATATTTTTGGAAAGATAATTACGATAATTAGTTTCATCATCAGGAACGATGAACATTTTTCTGAGTTTCTTATCTTTCAATCTTTTTAACCGTTCGCCTTCGAAGCTATCGCCTTTGCGAAGATACAAGATGTGTTTTTCTGCGACTTGTATATAGGCATTAAAATCGATGGGTTGATCTCCGCGCAACGTGCTGACGCGAATGGGGACGTATTCGTTGGCCATAATGAAACCTTCTTCCTTGAAAGCAATCGTACTTCTTTATTTGATCGCACTTTTTGTTCTTGCGTCAACTTTGGAAATAGTTAGACTAAGAATATGTCAGATAAAGCAACTCAACTTGATCCCGATTTATTGAATGATTTTTATCAAGAGTCCAAAGGGCTTGTTGCCGATATGCTTAGCTCTTTAGAAGCTATTGAAGGTGACTTCACTCAGGTCCAAAGTCTAGAGGAGTATGGGCAAACGGTGGATCGTATAATGGGGGGAGCAAAGAGTTTAGCAATGTCTGTCGGTGAAACAGATTTTATCCATCAAGTTGGAGACTATGCAGCTCTTTGCAAAGCCGTGGGATATAAGGCATCACAGATTAAAAATAATCCTCAGTTTTTTGAAATTTGCGTGGCCTTATTGTTGGATGCTACGGAAATGTTGGATTCGATGTTGGACATTCTAAAATCCGACAATAAAAAAGATTTTAAACAAATGATGTCTCAAACCTTTTTAGATCGTCTGCGTTGGGTTTCCAGTCAGTTTAGTGACGAAGTTCGCGCCAGTGTTGCAGTGAAGTCTGATGAAACGAAAAAAGGTATGGATCAATCTGAAATTGATGATCTATTGAAAAAACTGGGGATTGGTTAGTCCTGCCGTTGAAGTTCAGTCAAAGCCCATTGTGCTAGTTCTGATAGCCTTTCATCTTGAGTGTAGATTGAAATCTGTGGAATGAGTTCCTTTAGTTTTTGATTGGCAGCGACAATGATGGCATTTCTTTTCAGGCCAAAACCTCGGGCTCTAGCAAGAGGGGACTTGTTCCACTTTTTCATCAGATTTTTGTTCGAGGCTTGGAGGATCTGTGCAAGGTCTTGAATCCAAGCCTGTTTTTCTTCGGCAGACAGCGTTTGCTTCTTTTCATTTTGAAAAGGTGGCCAATCAGGATTTTTTCGTAATAGTTTCTCATTCCAAGGGCAGACGCTTTGGCAAATATCACATCCAAAAAACCAATCACCAATCTGTGTTCGAAGTTCTGGAGTTGGAATTTTTTGACTTTCAATTGTTAAATATGAAATGCAACGGCGGGCATCTAAAGTTCTGTTTTCTTGAAGGGCTTGGGTTGGACAAGCATCAAGACAGCGTCGACAGTTGCCGCAAAAGTCATGCATCAGTTGGATAGGCGAAGAGTCGATGGAGAGTGTGGAAAGAATTTCTCCGATAAAGAAAAAGCTGCCATGTTCAGGATGAATCAGGCAGGAATTTTTTCCAACCCATCCAAGTCCGGCTTGTCTTGCAAAATCACGTTCCAGAAAAGGTGCTGAATCTGTAGCAGGAAAGAATGTAACATCTGGATAAATGTTTTGAAGATCTTTTGCAAAATCTTGCAGTGCTTGAAAAAACCAAAGGTGATAATCTGTCGACTGAGCATAGCTAGCCAATCGAAGTGGGGTTGTTGGATCCTTCGAAGTTAAAGTGTTTTTCAGTTTATCTGCAGGGTAATAGTGGCATGTGACCATGATCACACTTTGAATTTCAGGCTTTTGAATTTGAAGGTTTTCTTTCCATGGAAGGTGGTCTGACATGTATTTCATGTCGCCGTGAAAGTTTTTATTCAGCCAGTCTTTATA
>CAZFSX010000234.1:0-4615 GCA_964522115.1 uncultured Pseudobdellovibrionaceae bacterium
CTTGAGCCTCAAATTGCCATCAATGAAGCTATTGAATTGGCCAAAAAATATGGATCCACGGACTCGGGTGGTTTTGTGAATGGAGTTTTGGACCAAATTGCGAAAGGAAACTCATGGCAGTAACCCAGCTTTCTCAGGCCAGCGGATTCAATCCAGGCGCAGCGCTGTGGATTCTTCCTGTCACTCAGGATGCCCGCTGGATCCATCTGCTGGACTGGCATTTGAATTTTCAATTTTTAAAAATGAGCAGTCGCCCAGCTCATGTCTTACCTGAATCATTAAAACAACTCTTGAAAGAGTGCGAAATTCCCCCTGCAAACATTGGAAATCCAAATCAAACACAGGTTCAAATGATCGCCTGTCATGAATTGCTTCCCTGCCGTTGGGTGCTAACAATCCCCTTCGAAGGGAACCTGTCCGTCTGGACGCAAATTGCTTATGAAAAATGGATGGGTTTGCAAAAACCAAGTCTGCGCCTATTTTTACCTCCAGGAACATCTCCTGCGGATTTTAACTCAGAGTGGAATAAACACTCGGATCACGAAGAATTCTCGGTCGTTCTTGATTAATTCCATTTCTTTCTGAAGAATAAAGGGATGGAAACTTTTGTTCGTCTTTTTGACCATCTTGAAGAAGTTTTAAAAAAGGATCTGCAATTTCAGGATCCTCACCAACAACCTCATGAAAGTATTCAATTTCACGTGGATCGAGATATTCACCTGCTGACCTCCATCAGTGAATCTCTGCCCAAAGATGAAACGGAAAGGGCTCAAAGTCTTTTTCAATCTCTACAAAGCTTTGCCAATGCAGGGGTTTGGCTTTTAAGATCTGCGCAGGGATGGACTCCACAGGCTTTCTTTTTTGAGGGAACTCATTATCCTCTGATGAACATTGAAACACGCCAATATTTTTCTTTGCCTGATCAACAGCCGACAGAAATCTTAAGGGGATATAGCCAAGCCCTTTTTCAAAAACTTTCTCAACTTGGAATCGAATCCCAAAACCTGAGTTTAGAAAAGGATTTATTTTCCTTCCGACTCAGCCCTGACCATCATTTCCTGTTGGTTTGCACGCTTCCTGAACCTTGGCGACGAGGCCACATTGAAGAGATTCATAAAATTCTGTTGCGTCGAATGGCTGAACTCCTATGACAACACATACTGTGTATCTTATTTCCGATAGCACAGGAGAAACAGCTGCCACCATGATCCGCGCGGCCCTAGTGCATTATACTCAACAAGATATTCAACTCGTTCGCTGCAAAAATATCCGAAATGAAGAACAACTCGAACCCCTGATTGAAGACGCCTTTGAGCGCAAAGCCGTTGTCGTGTACACGGTGGTCAGCCCCCAAATGCGCCAAAAAATTCGCACCGCTTGCAACGAAAAAGCGATTCCACATATCGATCTTTTAGGACCTGTCCTTGAAGTTCTGGATACTTATTTTGGTGTGGCAACATCAGCCCCTCAGGTTGGTAAATTGCGAGCTGTCGATGATTCTTATTTCAAGAGAATTGAAGCGATCGAATTCACTGTGAAACATGATGATGGGAAATCTTTATCGCAACTTGAAAAGGCTGATATCATTCTTGTTGGAATCAGTCGTACCAGTAAAACTCCTTTATCTATTTTCATGAGCCATAAGGGATATAAAGTTGCGAATGTGCCCCTGGTTTTGAACACTCCCCTTCCCGAGGAGCTTTTCAAAGTTGATCAGCGCAAGATCGTAGGACTTATTATTGATATTGAAAGTTTACAAAGGATTCGAAAAAATAGATTGGAAAAATTTGGGCAGGATCCTGGAGGCGAATATGCTTCTTTATCTCATATCGCCCAAGAAATTGAGTACGCTCATGCTCTGTACAAGCAGAATAAACGATGGCCAGTTTTTAATGTGACAGATCGAGCGCTGGAAGAAACGGCTACCGAGATCTTACGCATCGTAGGTGCACGTTTGGGTTGGTCGGAAACATTTTAGTTGTTCAAAAACAATTTGAAACTCACCCGCTTTGACGGTGCCAATAGTTAAGAGCTGATCCACAGCTTCTTCATAAGCAAGATTCATTTCTTTTGCTAATTTTGTCGTGAATGGAATTTCTCCGTTACGTCCAGCCCAATTATGGATACGAGACAATTGCTGAAAAGCTGTCATTGAAAGGGGCAAAATTGTAACGAGCACTTTCCGTTGTGCGAGTGTCATCATGGTCATTCTCCTTAAGATACAAGACCATATTGCAAGGCTCATGCCACAATTAGTAGAGCCAAAATGCCACCAGCAATTATCTCTCTTGTTGCTGCAGTGCTTGATAAAAAACTTCTAAGACAGGGCGATTTTCTGCACCCTTTCGGTAGAAGTAATAAAACTCAACCTCATAATTGAAGTCCTTCACATGCACTTGAGTCATACGCCCCATGCGAACCTGTTTTCGAATCGAAGATGAAGGCAAAAATCCCCAACCCAATCCATTTTCAATCACCCGTTTCAAAGTCCCCACGTTGGAAGATTCAAAAATGGGAGCTTCAGCGATACCCAAGGCTTGCATTTTAGCTTCTAACTTTTGATTGAAATGAGGATATTCTCCAGAAAATGTAATGACGGGATAGTTATCGTAATCCTTCATGGAAATCTGGCGAGGAATTTCGGTATCTTTTCCAGATCCAACCAACCACATTTCTTCTTTCAAAAGAAATTTTTGTTCGACATTTTCTAAGGATTCTCCGAACTGCTCTTCCGTATCTGGCAAAATCAGAACATCCAACAACCCCTTCTTGAAAGACTTCACAAGCTCTTCCCCGCGGTTATATTCGATTTTCAAATTCAACTCAGGATTATGTTTCAAAAGACGAGCCACGATGGAACTCATCAAATGAACACCGATAGAATTTAAGGTTCCAACACGTAGTTGCCCCTTTAATTCTGCACCCATCGCTCGCACAGCAATTTCTGCTTGTTGAGCCATCTGTAAAATCTTTTTTGCGTAATCGTAAAGAACTTCCCCTTGCAGTGTGGGCTTGATTTGACGAACTCCACGAACAAGAAGTTCAACCCCAAGATCATCTTCCAAGTTGCGAATTTGTTGACTGATTGCTGGCTGAGTCAAGAACAACTTATCGGCAGCTCCGGTCATGCTGCCCTCACTAATCACCGTGACGAAAGATTGAATTTGATACAGATTCAACATCGAGGGCCCCCTTTTTCAAAAGATCTTTACCAAGACTACCTTTGTTTGATTATAATACTATGAATAACTTGTCGAGGTTCTGATGAAGAAAACTCTTTTTTTTTCGATGGTGGTCCTGGTTCTGTGCCTACTTCCCAGCTTTTCCCAGGCCAAATCCTGGAGAAATGCTTATGTCGCATTCGAGCTCCCCGACTCGTGGGTTTGCAAGTTGGAAAGTACCGAATGGAACTGCCACAGTGAAGATGGTCGCAAAGCCAAAGAGGCCGTGATTATTCTGACAGCAAAAGAAGTAGGCCCCACAGATAGTTTCGAACAGTATGAGCAGCATTTGAAAACAAAAAAAACAATTCAAACCTCGCAAGGGACTCGAACATCGGAAGTTGTCTACACTCCTAAAAAATACAATATCAACGACCACCCTTGGCTGGATGGTCTTCACTTAAATAGCGAAATCCCTGGTTACTACACACGGTATCTGGCAACCATTAAAGATCAGTTAGCGATCCTGGTCACTCTGACGGCTCATAAACGTCATTACACAAGTTACAGCTCCGACTTCGTTCGAGTGACACAAAGCCTTCGCGTGATTGCGACGAAAAATACAATGAGCGCCTTAGAAGGCCCTCTTGATGGTGCTGGATCTGCGGAACAACTTGGCAATGGACTTGACTCTCAAGGCTTCGCCGGTGATCAAATTTTAACGGAAGATCCTCTGAATAGAAAACAGAAGAAGTCTTCCAATCAAGTTTCATTGATGATCATAGGACTTCTTCTTATTGCCGTTTCTTACTATCTGTATAAACAATTGAAGAAGTAGTTTTATTTATACCACTTCTTCAATTGAGGGGCGACAAGCTTCTCGTCACCATAAACGACCATATGAATTTGTTCGGGATGCAAATGTTTCTTCACGGCTTCATTCACCTGCGCCAAAGAAATTGAGCTCACCCGCGTGTTGAACTCGCTCAGATAAGCAGAGCCCACACCCAAATAATCCAACATCAATATATTCCGCGCATAACTATCCACAGTTTCAATGATCGACGGAAACTGTCCCACAAGAAGATTTTTAGCGGATTGAAGTTCTGATTCCGTAATGCCGTCCTTGACCAAAGTTTCAAATACTTTAATGGACTCTTCCAATGTCTGCTGAACTTTCTCGTTGCGAGTGAAAGTTGAAATCTCAAAGCTGCTGTGATCCAAAGCTGGATCCAAGGAAGAATGAACGGAATAGGTTAGACCAAGCTCATCTCGAACTCGTAAATTCAAGCGACTGGCAAAGGCGGAACCCAAAACCACATTGGCCAACCGAACCTTCAAGTAATCTGGATCCCTATAGGGAATAAATGGATGCCCCATGATGATTTGTGTCTGTGCCAAGCCTTTTTTTGAAAAGAAGGACATCTGGGGCTTATCAATCGTCTTCACTTTTA
>CAZFSX010000235.1:0-4614 GCA_964522115.1 uncultured Pseudobdellovibrionaceae bacterium
GTGCTTATGTTTTTTTTCTTCCAATGAAACTTTCTGCAATTTAAGGAATCCGTGATGTCGATTCCTGCAAAAAAAACTGCCTTTTTGATTCAAACTGCCTTTCTTGGGGTTCTGTTATTATAGATTCCTTTGATGAAGAAAATGAGTGAAACCCACGAAGTCATTTTGATCTGTCGAAAAGGTTTGGGGTCTTTCTTTCAAAGTTTGGGTCTGGTCCATCAAGTTTTTGAAGTTCAAAAATCCGATGCCGAAAGTTACCAGCGTGTCAGGCAATCCTTTTCTCAGAGCGTGGATTTGTTGGTTTGTCCTCATATGTCCTTTCGATCAGCTTGGTTGGCTTTTCAATTGCCAGCAAAAAAGAAAATTTCATTTCAAACATGGTGGAATTTTTGGGCCTTCGATCAGCGAAGAAAAAAGCGCATGGGTTTACCCGATGCTTTAAGGCAATTGGATTTAGCCAGCTTGTGGGACGATCATATTTTAAAGAAAATAGATACCTATGAAAATCAAACATCGGTGGAAGAAAAACAGTATGGACTTGTCCCAGATTGGGCTTCGATGCAGGTTGTGGAATACCAATCGAAGGTGACACGAGGTCAGAAAACTGTCGCCATCTTTCCTGGATCAGTGTGGCCTACCAAGCGATGGACTCTGGATGGTTTTACCGAATTGGCAAATAAATTCTTAGAATCAGGATATCAGGTAGTTTTGATGGGTGGAAAAGAAGAAGTTGATTTAGGACAACAGATTCAGAATAAATATCCTCAGGTCAAATCTGTGATTGGACAATATTCATTATTAGAAAGTCTTCAGTTTCTTCAGACGGTGGATCTGGTGATTTCTAACGACAGTGGATCACAGCATTTGGCCGCAGCGGCGGGAACACCGACAGTTTCTATTTTTGGTCCCACTGTTTTAAGTCAGGGATTTCGCCCTTGGAATTCTAAGGTACGCATTGTTGAAAATGTCGGTCTATTTTGTCGACCTTGCGGAAAACATGGCCATAAAAAGTGTCCCCGTGGTACCCACGAATGCATGACAAAAATAAGCGCAGGCCAAGTCTTTCAAGCGGCACAAAAGCTTTAGCGCTTCATGGATTTTGGATCTACGGCTTGATGAAGACCGTCGCCCAGATAGTTGAAACTCATGGTGACCATAAGAATTAAGAGTCCTGGTAATACAGCCAAGTGTGGGGCTTCAGAGATCAACTCCTGGGCGTTTGTCAGCATATTTCCCCAACTGGGCGTTGGTTGCTGAATACCCATTCCTAAGAAACTGAGTGCGGATTCGAAAAGGATGGATTCGCCCACTCCTAGAGTGATCGACACCAACATAGGACCTATGACGTTGGGTAAAATATGACGAAAAATCAAAGTCAGATCTGTTGCTCCAAGTGTGCGTGTGGCTAAAATAAATTCTCTTTCACGAAGGCTCAGAACTGTACCTCGAACCAGTCGGGCCACGGACATCCAAGAAAACAGAGTCATCACAAACAGAAGTTTACCAATCACAATGGAATCTTCAGGAAAAATATTTTGTAGCCATGAAATTTTATTCACATCCATGGCTGAAACCACAATCAACACAGGAAGAAGGGGTAGAGCCAATAAGGCATCTGTGATTCTCATCAAAACATGATCGATCCAGCCTCCGTAAAATCCAGAAAAACTTCCAATCATCAATCCCAAAAAAGCAGAAGCAAGAGTGACCGCCAATGCCACTCCCATGGAAACCCGTGTTCCATAGATTAAGCGCATCAGGACATCTCGTCCAAGTTCATCTGTTCCAAGCCAGTGTTTGGTTTGAAAGGAAGCTAACATTTTTTCAAAAGCAGGAGCCACACCCGCGGGAAGCTTCGACAGGATTTCGACAGAGCTTTCTTGTTGAAGCCATTCATGAAGAAAATCTGTCGAGGGGGAGGACTTCCATGCTGCTAATTTCGAAGCTTCCGCAGAATGATTTTGAAGATAAAGTTCCAAAGAATTTTCTTTTTCAGCAAAGGACCATTCAACCACAGATCCCATGGGCAGATATCGATGCATAGGATTTTGTTTTTCCATAGATAGTCCAGTCAAAGAAGCTACCCACGGAGCCAAAATGGCCAGTGCTGAAAAAAACAGAAGAATGATCAGTCCCACCACTGCGGCACGATGTTGACAAAAGGAGTCCCACATCAGACTTGTCAGTGATTGAGCTTTTTCCAGTTGAAGAATGTTGTCTGAATTTGCACTATTCATGAAGTCACCTATTTCAAAGAAATTCGGGGATCAACCCACGCATAAAGTAAATCAGCAATCAGACTCATCAGTAAAACCATGGTGACAGAGACAAGAAGAGAAATCATGGCTACATTGTAATCATTCCCAAGAATGGATTCGTAGACCAATTTCCCCGCACCTTGATAACTGAAAAGAGTTTCTGTGATCAAAGCGCCTGAAAAAATTCCTCCCATACTGAGAGCCACAACAGTGATGACAGGAATAAGGGCGTTGCGAAACCCATGGCGCCACAGAATTTGAAAGTCTGCTAAGCCCTTGGCTTTGGCTGTGCGAATGTAATCATGATTCATGGAATCAATCATCGAAGATCGAACGAAGCGAGAAAATCGACCGATTTGCATCACAGACAAGGACAGAGTAGGAAGAATTAAATATTTACAACGATCCAGAATCATACTCCATCCATTCAAATCTGTCGAATCAATGCTGCTGGTGCCTCCTGCTGGTAAAATTTTGAGACCCACACTGAAAATGAGGATCAAAAGTATACCCAACCAAAAGGAGGGCATCGAAATCCCTGCGAAGGCAAAAAGATTCACGAAGTGATCCCACTTAGATCCTTGCTTCAGGGCAGTGAAAACTCCAATAGGAATCGCGATCAGAAGAGAAAACATTAGGGAACTCAAGGCCAGGATCATCGAATTCAGAAGTCTTGGTCCAAGAATTTCTGTCACAGGAATTCGGTAAGTACGCGAGTATCCCAGATCTCCATGAAGAACATCTTGGATCCAGTGACTGTAGCGAACCGTGAGGGGCCGATCGACTCCATAAAGTTTGCGCAGACGTTCTGCATCTTCAGATGTCATTTTCGGATTGGAGGACAGCATTTGATCGATGGGATCTCCTGGCATTAAATTCATCAGAAAATAACAAAAGAAAGACATGATGAAAATCATCAATATGCTTTGAAGAATGCGACGAAAGATAAACAGAAACAAAGTGGCCTCTCTTCAAAAATTATTTTGAGGACTCAAGGTCCCAATTTTCAATGTTATTTGTATCTTGAAACTGATGACCCGTCAGGCGAAAATTTTTCAAACTTGAAGGGATGACAGCAATATCAGATCGATAAAACAGGGGGAGTACGGGTAATTCTTCGGTATAATGTTTCAAAATTTTCTCGAGAATTTTGGCACGCTTTTTGGAATCGAATTCCTTTTCAACATTCATGAGCAGTTTATCCACTTCGGCATTTTTCCATCCAGGATAGTTCTGTCCTACCCAACTATTTTCCTTGGAAGGAATCTGGCTGGAATGAAGTTGTTCCTTGGGAGAGGACTCAGGTGCGCTGGTCCATGCAAACATAGCAAGAGCAGGGAACGTTCTTTTGCGAGTTGTGTCTGCGAAAAAGACCCGTGCTGGCTCATTTTTAATAACAATCTCGATTCCCAAATTTTTCCACTGATTTTGAAGATAGGTCTGAACCACAGATCGTAATTTATTTTCAGCGGTTGTCATAAATACAAAGGAAAGTTTTTGCCCATCTTTTGTGCGAAGATTGTTGGGTCCCATTTTCCAACCCGCTTCATCCAAAAGACGAGAGGCTTCTTTTTTGTTGTAAGTGTAGAGATTGATTTTTTTAGGATCCTTTGTGTACCAAACATCTAAAGGGTGAATGAAATGGTCTGCCACAGTTTGTTTTCCCTCGAACAAGGAGTTGACCATTTCTTCGCGATTCATTCCATACATCAACGCTTGGCGAACGCGAACATCTTTTAAAATTGGATTTTCTAAATTCAAATCAATATGTTCATAAACACGACTGGGTTGAAATAAAACTTGATAGGGAAGTTTTTCTGCTTTCACTTTTTTATCAAAAATCAAGGCTTCATCCATACTGAGTCCCATGACGGAAATCATATCAATATTTCCAGCTTTCAAATTGGTTGTCAGAGTGCTGGAGCTTGGGATTAACTTCACGATGACTTTTTGAATTTTTGTGGGTTTTCCATAGAAGTAAGGATTGGGAACAAAGGCAACATGGGATCCCAACTTGACTTCTGAAATTAAATAAGGACCATTGTACAAACCCGCAAGAGAGGGGTTTTTTGTGTAGTTGGAATTGCGATCATAGCCTTCAGGTTGAGAGGAGAATTTTTGAAAAACAGATTCTTCGATATGTTTTGGCAATGGATAGAACTGGCTCATTTCATGAAAATAATTAAAGGTCGCATTTTTATATTTGAAAGTGCATTTTTTAGGAGTGCTAGGCTCCCAGCTGATTTCTTCAATCATATCATAGGACGACTTGCTGCTCACACTGATGTTGGGATTAGCGGCCACTTGCAAAGCAAAAGCAAAGTCCTGGCAGGTGACAGGAGTTCCATCCCCCCAT
>CAZFSX010000236.1:0-4611 GCA_964522115.1 uncultured Pseudobdellovibrionaceae bacterium
GTTTTTTCAGCGATAGATTCTACAATTTTTCCAAATTCATCAAATTTTGCATTTCCTTGTGTGACTCTTTCAGTAAAGAGCTCGTTGGCTTTTGTAATCGCATCAATGGCATCGATCAAAGAAGAGATGGATTGCTTTCCAGATCTAACGGCATCTTCGCTGGCATTCACAGATTGGTAACATTTTTCTGTGACATCTAAGGTGGCAAAAAGATTCTGATTGATTTTTTCTAATGCGGTCAGCGTTTGTTGAATTTCAAAGGCTTGATTATTGGACGACTTGGCAAGATTTCTTGCTGTTTCATGTAAATTGTTTCCAGTGTCTGTTGTTGTATTAGCCATTCCACGTAAGTTAGATACAGCATTAAATAAGTCTTGTTTTAAGCGAGTTGAAAAAAAGAGCGAAAATGTAATCGCCAGGATCGCGACAAAGACACCCACCATGAAGTAAAGTTGCTGTGTACGACGAATGACATTAAGACGTTCTTTCAGAAGATCAGAAAGAATGGGTTGAACTTTTTGAAACGAAGAGACGATATCGTCGATCCCTTTTTTTGAAAGATTTTGCAAATTTTTGATGTCGGCCTTTTCTAAAGAAATTTCTTTTTCTAACCCCGATACAAGGTTTTGAAGAGAGCTATCGATGTCTTTTTGGTGTTCGACCAAGCTCTTTTGTACCGACTCCATAGATCCATAAAAACGTTCGTCTTCAGCAATGGTTGTTGAAAAGTCTGTGGAGAGTCGACCAGCTAATGATTGGATCAGGGCGGATTGTCGCACCAGTTTCAGTTTAAGTAATCCAGCTTGGTCTTCTTTATTATATTTTTGTATAAATGAACTGAGAACCATCAGTTCATTTATCAAGGAAGTCAGTGCACCAATTTCAGCATCCATAAGATAATAGCTATCTAAATCAGGATCGAGAATAAGATTTGAAGTGTCTCCAATGTGGGCAATCAAAGACTGTATTTCTTGATATAAATAAGTGGATAATTCCAATTGTTCAACTTTGTTATTTGGAGAGCTGACCTTCAGCTTTTCCCATTTTTCTGACAACTTCAGGACGTGCAGAGAGTCTTTTTTTCTAGTTTTTAAATCTTCAGGTCGAAGCAGCAAGTCGCTTTCAAATTGAAAAAAATAGGAATTCATTTTTTTGAAATCTTCATCTAATGCACTATTGATTTTAGATAGATTTTCATTATTCAAGGCTTCGTTGTTCAGTTCCTTGGCGCGAGCACCAAGATTGACGACAATAGAAGTCATATTTTGCAAGAACTCTTGTCCCCGTAATTCGGATTGAACAAAGTTACTGTCCTTCGTCTGAGAAAGGTAGGTCATCGCCATTAAAACTGAAATGGGGATGATAAATAATAAATTTGAAAGAATGAGTTTATTTCCTAGTGTGAGTTTTAGTTTCATAGACTCCCCGGTGGTGTAGACTTATTTCTTTTCGGAAAATTTCAAGAATCAGCAAGTCCTGTCTTGAAATAATTCCCAGCTTTTGAAAAAGCTCTTGTCTTCCCAGGGGCAGAAAAGAATACTGCACAGACCTTTTTCTAGTCAGAAGTGCAAAGGCAGAACAGAATGACAGATATTCCAATATTGTATGAAGATCCCTGGATTTTAGTTGTGAACAAGCCAGCAGGTCTGCCGACCCAGCCGACAGTCGATAAGTCTCGTCCCAACCTGTATCAACTGTTGTTGGATCAAAAAAGATGGCCAACAGTTGCCTTGCATCATCGCCTGGATGTTCCAACCAGCGGTGTGCTTTTGTTGGTGATCCATCCGGCCATGAATAAGCCTGTTTCCGAGATGTTTCAGAAGCATCACTTCGAAAAAAACTATGTCTTTTTGACAGATAAGCAGCCCCTGCAACAGGCATGGGAGGTTCAAAACTATCTGAAGGCTCAAAAAATGGGTGGAAAAAGTAAAATGCGCGTCGTGAAAAGCGGGGGAGATTTTGCGCAGACTCGTTTTCAAGTGGAAAAAAGATCAGAAAAAGGCGCAAAAATCCAAGCGAGCCCTGTGACAGGTCGTATGCACCAGATTCGAATCCATGCAAGTGATTCGCAGGTGCCTATATTAGGAGATGCTCTTTATTATCGTATCGATCGAAAGGCCCCGCGGTTGATGTTGCACGCTCAAACATTGAAGTTTCAGCATCCAAAAACGGGGAAAGATATGATCATAGAAGCCCCCCTTTGGGATGATTTTCTTAAAGTTGAAAGAAACTTGCTGGGGGCTTCGAATGAAAATGCTATCGATTAGATTTCAAAAGGTACTGCAGAGATAGACTCTGAGCGATTGAAATGGTCATAAGCATCATTTCCAGAAGGAAGAAGGCTTAAGCTACGAGCTTTCTTCACGGCTGCAGCAACTTGACGTTGTTGCGCAAGGCTAAGTTTGGAAATGCGAGCTGGTGTGATTTTTCCACCATCAGTGATAAAACGAGAAAGGCTTACGGGATCTTTATAATCAAAAAGTTGATCGCCGCTAAAGTCGGAACGGTATTTAGTTCTAGCCATTGAAAAACTCCTTCATGTTGAGGTTCGAAAGGTATACTTTAAATTTCGGTTGCCAACAAGCTTCTTTTTCAATATATCAGTGGATTCCGTTCTAAAACATTGCAAGGAGAGCCTATGAGCCGTTGTGAGTTAACAGGGAAAGGTCCCATTGTTAAAAATCTTGTGAGCCATTCGAACATCAAAACGAAGTCGATTGCTCAACCTAATATTCAAAACAAGCGTATCTATAGTAAAGCTTTGAACGAAATGGTTCGCTTGAACGTAGCCGCTTCTGCGGTTCGTGATATGGAACACGTAGGTGGTTTTGATTCATTTATCCTTAAACAAGATGAATCAGTTCTTTCTAAACGTGCTTTGGATGCTCGTCGCCGTATCCGTCGCAAACTCAATGCGAGCGCGTCTAAATAATCAAGCAAGTCACAGGAGATCGTCGTGAAATTGAAAGTAAAAAAAGGATCTACAGTTCAAGTAATTGCAGGATCTGATAAAGGTAAAAAAGGTGCTGTTCTTGAAGTGAATCCAACAAAAATGTTGGTGAAAGTTCAGGGCGTACGCGTTCAAACACACTTTGATAAAAAAGATGGATTGAAAACTCAAGAGGGTTTCCTTCATTATTCAAATGTGAAACTTGTTGAAGCTGCTGCTAAAAAAGCGACTTCAAAAAAGAAAACATCATCTAAAACTGCTTAGTCCCGATTAAGTTCTGGAACGGAATTTCGAATAAAACATGTTCTTCAAGTTTTATTCGAAAAGTAAAAATGCCGAGGAGTATTTACTCACTCGGCATTTTGCGTTGACGATAACGTTAATGCCAATCTTCCTTCTTTCATTGCCTGTTTGCCTAAATTCCATCATGATGGGAGATCTGTGAGGCAAAAATGACGCTAAATATAAAAAAATCTATTCTAGGGCTAACTTTCGGAGGCTTGATTCTTTTGGGTCTGGAAAGAGGGAATGCTGTGGAAGCGCATCAAAATCATTCATTTCTGACAATTTGTAGACATCAATCAGAAGTTCGTCTTTTAAGGCTAAAAACGACGGAGCAGGGTGCTTGCGTGGTTCTTTATGATAAGGGTGGGCAAGAAACAGAATCTGGAAGATCCCAGCAGAAGAAAACATGCTTGGAAGTCATGTCTAAAATTCAAAAAAACCTAGAAAAAGTGGGATGGAAATGTTCTGAAAAAGGGGCCTCTGGAACGTCTGGAGAGGTGAGCCCATGAATGTCATGCCAATCACGGTGTTACAGCTGACTTCTGTTGATAATGTTGATGAAAATTTGATGCAGATTCAGCAGCTTTTAGAATCCGCACCCATCAAGCCTTTTGGGCATTGGGTTTGTTTGCCCGAGAATGCCTTGTATATGAGAGTCGTTGAAGGGCAATCTGTTCCCTTTTTCCAAAGTACAGATCCGATTTTTCATCGCTTGCAAAAAATAGCTGAAAAGTTTCAATGTCGTTTCCATGTCGGAAGTCTTCCGTTGGAAAGTCAGGGGCTGGCTGCAAATACTTCCGTTGTTGTGACCTCGAAGCATGTGTTGCCGAGTTATCAGAAAATCCATCTTTTCAATATTCAGCTAGTTGGTCAAAAACCCATCAGGGAATCCGATGTCTTCCAGGCGGGAAGTCAGCCCTGCGTGATCCAGGATCGGGGTTGGAGTTTTGGTCAGACCATTTGCTATGATATGCGCTTTGCAGAGCTTTTTGTGGAGTATGCTCATCATCCTGTGGATGCTCTTTTAGTTCCTAGTGCTTTTTTGGTTCCTACAGGAAAAGCTCATTGGGAAGTTCTTTTGCGTGCTCGAGCGATTGAAAGCCAGTGTTATGTTATTGCGGCGGCACAGTCAGGCAGTCATCGTGGATTTCGAGAGACTTACGGTCATTCTGTGATCATCGATCCATGGGGACGTATCTTGGCTGAGTCCAACAAGGTGGGGCCAGATCTTTTACAGGCGGAACTGCAGTTAGATGAAATTCGACGAGTTCGCACGCAAATCCCAATGGCAGATCATCGACGTTTGTTCGAAAAAAAACGAGAAGCTTCGATCTTGCCCATTCAGGAATAATTTGTTTTGATCGTTATCAATAGGT